>CAQRYF010000010.1:3392-37411 GCA_948875265.1 uncultured Clostridia bacterium | reverse complement strand
ATTTATTAAATTATCCACATATCTGTCTTTATTATATTTTCTTTTTTTTACTATTTTATTCTTTTTTTATCTTTTTTTTACTAATTTATTTGTTTTTACAATTATCAACATTCTAATATAAGTTTTCCACAAACAAAAAACAAAAAGTGGAAAACTTATATCATTATACTTTTAAAGGCAGAATTTCTTCTACCTTTATTTTTTAATCTTCTTTTAATCTAATTGGTAAAATCATATATGTATAATCAGTATTTTCTACTGATTTTATTAAACATGGTGATATACTTGTCCCAAATTCTATATATACTTCTTCATCATCAATGGCTTTTAAACTATCTAAGAAATACTTTGGATTAAATCCTGCTTCTAAATTTTTACCTTCTGTTGAAACATATAATTCTTCTTTAGCATCGCCTGTTTGATTTGTACAAGATATTAATACTTTTCCAATATCGACTTGTACTTTTACTGGATATTTTTTCTCTTTTTCAACTGATGAAGAAGATATTAGACTAATTCTTTCAAAACAATTTTGAATATTATTTTTATTTACTTTTATTCTTGTTTCCCAATTATTTGGTATTACATTTTTATAATTTAGAAACTCTCCATCTAAAATTCTTGTTACTACTTTACAATTATCCATTTCGAATAATGCTTGATTTTTTGAAATTCCTATTTTTACTGGTTCAAATGAATCAGATATTATTTTGTTAACTTCTGTTAATGTTTTTCCAGGTATTACAGCATTAAAATTATTTGTTTGTTTATTTAAGAATATTGTTCTTAATGCTAATCTAAATCCGTCTACTGCAACTAAACTTAACTTATTGTTTTCCACTTCGAATAAACAACCTGTGAATATAGGTCTACTATCTTCACCACTTACAGCAAATATTGTTTTCCTTATCATATTTTTTAAAACATTTTGATCTACTTCAATTGAATTTTCTATTTCTATTTTTGGAAGCTCTGGAAATTCTTCAGGATTCATTGTTGCTAATTTGTATAAAGCTCCTTCACATTCTATTTCTAATAAGTTTTTGTCATTTACAGAAATGTGAATTTCTGTATCTGGCAATTTTCTTATTATTTCACTAAACATTATTGCATTTACAACTGTACTTCCTTGTTCTTTTACTTCGCATTCCATTATGTATTCTATACCTATTTCTAAGTCATATGTTGTTAATTTTATTTCATTATCATTTGTTTGAATTAAAATTCCTTCTAGTATAGGCATTGTAGTTTTAGAAGCTACACCTTTAACTACGGAATTGATAGCTTTAAGGATTTTATCCTTGTAACAAACTATTTTCATTTCGTATCCTCCTTATATAATAATATAATATTTTTAGTAGTAATAGTATTAGGTCTTGTGGAAACTGTGGAAAACTATGTTGAAAGTTACAATCCCTAGTAAAATTACTGTTTATAATTTAGTGGAAAACTTGTATAATAATCCACAGTATTTTTTTTGATATGTGTAAAAGTAAGATATACACACTTTTTAAACATGTTATTAACATTGGGGTGTGGATATCCAATGTAGCTGTTCCGTAAGAATGGAACAAATCGTTTTTAACAAACAAGCATTTTAACAAACACAAATTTTAAAAAAATTTTATAATTATATTAATTACTATTGTTTGCCATTTATGATTATGTTTTTCACACTATCCACAATTAACTTTGTATTACTTTTTTCTTTTATTTCTTTTTCAATTTTTCTACATGCATGCATAACTGTTGAATGATCTCTTCCTCCAAAATCTGTTCCTATTTGAGGATAAGACATATTGGCAATTTCTCTACATAAGTACATAGCAATTTGTCTTGGAAATGCAATATCATTAGATCTTTTGTTTCCTGCTAAATCATCTTTATTGATACTAAAGTATTTAGCAACAGTTTCTTTTATAAAATCGCAAGAAATAACTTTTTCGCTTTCATATTTAAATTCATTAATAATATTTTCTGCAAGCTCTATAGTTATAGGACTATGTGTAAGTGATGCTCTTGCAACTATTTTATTGAAAACACCTTCTAATTCTCTAATATTTGAATCTATTTTGTTGGCAATGTTAGAAAGAATAAAATCCTCAATAACAATATTTTCATCTTGAGCCTTTTTTCTTAGAATAGCTAAACGAGTTTCATAGTCAGGACAAGAAATGTCAGCTAAAAGTCCCCATTCAAATCTTGATTTTAGCCTGTCTTCTAAGAATTGAATATCTCTTGGTGGTTTATCACTAGAAATAATAATTTGTTTACCTTCTTCATATAAGGCATTAAATGTGTGGAAAAACTCTTCTTGAACTCTTTCTTTGCCAGCAATAAATTGAATATCATCTATTAATAAAACATCAATACTTCTATATTTATTTCTAAAAAATTCATTTTTATTATCTTTAATTGCATTTATTAATTGATTTGTAAATTTTTCTGAAGTAACATATAGAACATTAGAATTTCTGTTATTTTCAAGAATTCTATTTCCGATTGCATGCATTAAGTGAGTTTTACCTAAACCGACTCCTCCATATAAAAATAATGGATTATATGAATTCGAAGGTTCATTCCCTACTGCTAATGCAGCAGCATGAGCAAATCTATTATTATTTCCAACAACAAAAGTCTCAAATGTATATTTAGGATTTAATGTTGTTTTATTTAGCTCAATTTCTGGAGAAGATGCATCTTGCTTATCATCTGTTATAATGTTATTAGCTTTATTTTCTTTCGTTATATCTATTACAGAAAATGTCCAATCCTTATTTGTTATATATCTTAAAGTGTTGAAAATTAAAGTATTGTATTTATTTTCTATAAAATCTTTTTGAAATTCTGAATTAGTAGTAAAAATAATATGATTACCATCAATACTTCTAATATCTAAAGGCATAATCCAAGTATCATAAGATATTTTTGTAAGTTCAGGTTTTAAAAGTTCTTTTATTTTTGCAATTAATTCTTCTTTTTCTATTGCCATTAAAATCATCCTTTCACTAAAATTATCCACAAAGTTATCCACAACTGTTGATAAAATTGTAATGCTTTTGTAAAAAAAACGAAATTATATACAAACAAAAATTCAAGTATCTGTAGTAAAAATCTCATATTTTTTATACTTTCATATAATAACAAAAATATAGATGAGAAGTCAATAAGATTGTGGAAAAAAAATTAAAAATGTGGATAATTATCAAAAAAACTGTGGAAAAGAGGTATAATTTTACAGTAATATTACAAAAAAAGATAAAATATTTAAATAAAAGTGATAAAAAAATGAAATATGTAGAGGTGTCTTAAAAGTAAGTATCCTTAGGTTATTTTAGAAAAAAATTTGAAATTTACTTGACATTTTATATTATTTTACTGTATAATCGATATACTTGTTATTTTGTAAAAGAATAATTCCAAAAAAATGGAATTTTATAAATATAAAATCAGTAGGAGGTGCAAGTATATGAAAAGAACATTTCAACCAAAAAACAGACAAGAAAAGAAAGAACATGGATTTATGAAAAGAATGAAGACTAGAGCAGGAAGAAACATATTAAAAGCAAGAAGAGCAAAAGGAAGAAAGAAATTAAGTGCTTAAATTATAATTATGTTTTATTAATAACTGTTATTAGTAAAATAAAAGGCCGCCTAAAAGCGAGCCTTTTAAAAATAATTATACAACTAACTTTTTCATTGTATTTTGCCTTATGAAGAGAGGGAATAAAGAATAATGAAAAAAACAAAAATGTTAAAAAAAAATTATGAATTTAAAAATGTTTTATCAAAAGGAAAATATTATTCTGGAGATTATATAGAAGCTTTTATTAGGGCTAATAGTAAAAAAAAATATAATTATTTAGGTATTGCAATTAGTGTAAAAATAGCAAAGGCAGTAAGAAGAAATCATATAAAAAGGTTAATCAGAGAAAATTATAGATTAATAGAATGCAATATTAAGTCAGGATACAGTATTATATTTTTATGGAAGAAGAGAGTTGGAGTTGAAAATGCAACTTTCAAAAATATAAAAAATGATATAAATAAAATTTTTGATAAAGCTAATATTTTAGAGGAAAATATATGAAGAAATTACTTATTTGTCTTATAAATGGATATCAAAAACATATCTCTTTATGGCTTACAAGTAAAAACATAAATTGCAAATTTTATCCAACTTGCTCAGAATACACAAAACAAGCAATCCAAAAGTATGGAGCAATAAAAGGAATTTTTTTAGGAGTTAATAGAATTCTAAGATGTAATCCTTTTTCAAAAGGTGGATATGATCCATTAAAATAGAGCTAGGAGGAAGAGGAAATGTTTCAATTTTTTGCAAATCTTTTTGGATATTTATTAGAATTATTATATAATTTAGTAAATAACTATGGATTAGCTATTATTTTATTTACAGTGACGATAAAATTAATATTGTTGCCGTTGTCAATAAAACAACAAAGAACTACTAAGAAAAGTGCTGAACTTCAAGAAAAAATGAAAATATTACAATTCAAATATAAAAATGACCCAGAAAAGTTAAATCAAGAAATGATGAAAATGTATAAAGATGAAAAAATGAGTCCTTTTAGTGGATGTTTAACAGCTATTATACAAATGTTATTATTGTTATCTATTTTCTATTTGGTAAGATGTCCATTAACATATATGGAGAAAATATCAACAGATGATATAAATAAATATGTTAATCAATTACAAGAAGATGGACGAACTGTAAGTAAGGCATATCCTGAAATTGATGTAATAAGAGAATATAATTGGTTAAAAGAAAAAAATCTAGAAGATTCTAATATAGAAAGAATAAATCTTCAAATGAATTTCTTAGGATTAGACTTAAGTAAAGTACCTCAACAAAATATGAATGATTATACAGTATATATAATTCCTTTATTATATATTTTATCATCATTTATATCTATAAAAATGACAACATCAATGCAAACGAAGCAGAATAGTAAGAAAGAAGAATCTATTATAGATGGTACAACGGGAAAAGAAATAGAAAAAGAAGAAAGTAATGAAATGGATGCAGTAATGCAAACAAATAAAATGATGTCTTGGATGATGCCAATAATGTCTATATCAATAGCTTTTGTAGCACCTTTAGGACTTGCATTATATTGGTTAATAAGTAATGTGCTTATGATATTAGAAAGATTAGTTTTAAATAAGGTTATAAAAGACTAGGGGAGGAATAATCATATGGAGAAAAGTATTATTTCAGAAGGAAAGACTACAAATGAAGCAATAGAAAAAGGTTTAAAACAATTAAATGTATCAAAAAATAAAGTAGAGATTAAAGTGCTGGAAAGTGAAGATAAAAGAAGCTTTTTTAGTATATTAGCTCCAAGAGTTGTAAAAGTTGAATTGACTTTAAAAGAAGATAGAGAAGAAAAAAGAGAAGTTAGGGTAAAAAAAGAAATTAAATTAACAGAAGAAGAACAAGAATTAGCAAAAAAGAATTTAGAAGAGTTTATGGAAAGCTTAGTAAAACAATTGCCAGAAAATACAAAATATAATATAGAAAAAACAAAAACAGGCTTAGATGTTAATATAAATAACGAAAATTTAGGATATTTGATAGGATATAGGGGAGAAACCTTATATGCAATACAAAATATAATGTCTGCTGTTGCAGGAAAAGGAATAGAAAATAGAGTAAGAGTAATTCTTGATATAGAAGGATATAAAGCTAAAAGAGAAAAAACACTAGAAGATTTAGCAAATAAAGTTGCCAAAACAGTTATAAGAACTAGAAAGTCAGTTACTTTAGAGCCAATGCAAGCATATGAAAGAAAAATAATACATAGTAAGTTGCAAGAAAATTCTAAAGTAGAGACATCTAGTATAGGAGAAGAGCCACATAGAAGAATAGTAGTTTCTTTGAAAAAGTAATTGAATATTAATAAAATCGGAGGTCAAAGATCGGATTTTACATCAAAAGTGTAATTTCTATCTTTGATTTTTTATTATATAAAGGATTAAAAATATTATAAAATAACTTGAAAGTATTTTAAAAAGTTACATAATGTGATAAAATATATAAATAAAATTAATAACAATATAAGAAAAAGGAGAGGTAAAAATATGAGTACGATAGCATCTATATCTACGGCACCACGGTATTGGAGGAATAGGTATAATAAGAATGAGTGGAAATGATTGTTTTAAAATACTAGAAAAAATCTTTGAACCAAAAAATAAGCAAAAAATAGAAGATATCAGAGGATATAGTATTAAATATGGCAATATAGTAGAAAAAGGGGAAGTTATAGATGAAGTTTTAGTTTCATATTTTAAAGCTCCAAAAAGTTATACAACTGAAAATATGTGCGAAATAAATTCACATGGAGGAAATGTTATTGTTAAAAAAATATTAGAAATCTGTTTAAAAAATGGAGCAGAACTTGCAGAACCAGGAGAGTTTACTAAAAGAGCATTCTTAAATGGAAGAATAGATTTACTACAGGCTGAATCTGTAATAGATGTTATTAATGCTAAGTCAGAAAGAGAAGCAAAAACAGGAATAAAACAATTAGAAGGATATTTGTCAAAAGAAATTGGAGAAATAAAGCAAGAAATAATGGATGTTATGGTCAATATAGAAGTAGCAATAGATTATCCAGAATATGATGTAGATGATGTTACAAACAAACAAATATCAGACATGCTAAATATAGTTGAAGAGAAACTAAATAAATTAGAAAAAAGTTTTGATAATGGAAAAATAATTAAAGAAGGAATAAAAACAGCTATTATAGGAAAACCAAATGCAGGAAAATCTTCTCTTTTAAATGCAATTTTAAAAGAAGACAGAGCAATTGTCACAGAATATGAAGGAACCACAAGAGACACAATAGAAGAATTTGTAACCATAAATGGAATTCCTTTAAAATTGATAGATACTGCTGGAATAAGAAACGCAAAAGATGAAGTGGAAAAAATAGGAATTGCAAAATCTAGAGAAATAGCCAATGAGTCAGATTTAGTAATTGCAATTTTTGATAGTACAAAAGAATTAACAGAAGAAGATATAGAAATTTTAGAAATTATAAAAAATAAAAAATCAATTATTATACTAAATAAAATTGATTTAGAAACAAAGATAGATGAAAAAGATAAAAGATTAAAACAAGCAAGTGATTGTATTATAAAAATATCAGCATTAAATAATATAGGAATAGAAAAATTATATGATGAAATTACAAATTTATTTAATTTAAATGAGATAAATTTAGATAATGAAATTGTAATTACAAATATAAGACATAAAAATCTAATTGAAAAAGCAATCAAGAATGTAAAAAAGACAAAAGATACTTTAAAAAATCAAATGCCTTTGGATATTATAGCTATATTTATAAAAGATATTTTAGAAGATTTAGGAAACATTACAGGAGAAATTGTAAATGAAGATATAATAGATGAAATTTTTGCCAAGTTCTGTCTGGGAAAATAGGTTTAAAATAAGACGCGAAAATCCAAAATAAGCAAATTTAACAAAAAAACAATACAACTTATAGTTAAAAAGGATAAAATCTAAATATAAAGATCCTCGAAAGAAAAAACGTTTTTTATTTTGGGGTCGGGTTATAAAGTGAGAAAATAGTAACGAGGAGAAAAGAAAAATATAAGAATTCATATAAAAAAGGTAGAATAAAGGATTTAAAACCGAACAAAAAGATATATTTACATAAAGTAAAAAGAGAAAGATGAAAAGTAAAAAAACAACAAAAGTATTATTAAAAACGGCGGAAACGTTTTAAAGACATAGAAAGACAAGATAAGTGAACATAAAATATAGAAAAACTGAGAAGTAAAAATTGTTTTATATTAAAAAAAAACATAAATTTCTGTTTCACAAGGAAATAAGAAAAAAGAGTAAAAAGGGAACAATTATTATTTAAAATTAATTTATAAAATAGAAAGGGGACAAAAAGAACGTCCCCATGTCCCTGGGAAAGGAAGATTAAAATGGAATATAATGCGGGAGAATATGATGTAGCGGTAGTTGGAGCAGGGCATGCTGGTTGCGAGGCGGCTCTTGCGGCAGCAAGATTAGGAATGAAAACGGTGATTTTTTCTATAAGTTTAGAGGCGATTGCTAATATGCCATGTAATCCACATATAGGTGGTAGCTCTAAGGGTCACTTGGTAAGGGAGATAGATGCTTTAGGTGGAGAGATGGGCAAAAACATAGATAAAACTATGATTCAAATAAAAATGTTGAATACATCTAAGGGACCAGCTGTGCATTCTTTAAGAGCTCAAGCCGATAGAAAGAGATATCAAGCTGAGATGAAGCATACTTTAGAGAAACAGGAAAATTTGGATGTAAAACAGGGAGAAATTGTGGATATTCAAGTTGAAAATGGTAAAATTCAGGCAATTAAAACAGACATGGGAGCAATATATAAGGTAAAATCTTTAATTCTTGCTACTGGAACATATTTAAAGGGTAAGATTTTTGTAGGAGAGTATTCTAAAGAAAGTGGACCTGATGGGGTAGCAGCTGCAAATGAATTGTCAAATAGTCTTAAAAGACTAGGAATAGAACTTATTCGTTTTAAGACAGGAACACCTGCTAGAATTAATAGAAGAAGTATAGATTTTAGTAAAATGGAAGTTCAAAAAGGTGATGAAGAAATAGGAGCATTTTCTTTTGAGAATAGTCCTAAAGATTTTGAACAAGTAGATTGCTATTTAACATATACAAATGAAGAAACGCATAAAATAATAAGGCAAAATTTACATAGATCTCCATTATATGCAGGAATGATAGAAGGGACGGGTCCGAGATATTGTCCATCTATAGAAGATAAAGTAGTAAGATTTAGTGATAAACCTAGACATCAAGCCTTTGTAGAGCCCGTAGGGCTAGACACAGAGGAAATGTATATACAAGGAATGAGTTCATCTCTTCCTGAAGATGTTCAAATAGCTTTATATCATACAATACCAGGATTAGAAAATGCTGAGTTTACAAGACCTGCATATGCTATAGAATATGATTGTATTGATCCTTCTAATTTGAAATTGTCTTTAGAATATAAAGGTATAGATGGACTATTTATGGCAGGGCAAATAAACGGAACATCTGGATATGAAGAGGCAGCTTGTCAAGGACTAATTGCTGGAATAAATGCAACACAAAAAATAAAAGGAAAAGAGCCTGTTATTTTAGATAGAACACAAGGTTATATAGGTGTTCTGATAGATGATATAGCAACAAAAGGAACAAATGAGCCATACAGAATGATGACTTCTAGGGCGGAATATAGACTTTTATTAAGACAAGATAATGCAGATTTAAGATTAACAAAAATAGGATATGAAGTTGGACTTATATCTGAGGAAAGATTTAGAAAGTTTCAGGAGAAAAAGTTAAATATAGAAAAGGAAATAGAAAGGCTTAAAAGTACTATAGTTAAGCCGACTAAAGAAGTGAATCAATTGTTAAGAGAAAATGGCACAACAGAGCTATCAACAGGTACAAAGATGGCAGAATTATTGAAAAGAACAGAATTAGATTACGATAAATTAGAGGCTATTGATAAATGGAGACCAGAGCTTAACAAGCAAGAAAAAGAAGAAGTAGAAATACAGATAAAGTATGAAGGATATATAAGAATGCAGGAAGCTCAAGTTGAAAAGTTTAAGAAACTTGAAGAAAAAATATTGAAAGAGGATATTGATTATGAAAAAATAAATGGGATAAGTTTAGAAGGAAGACAAAAATTAAATAAATTCAAACCTCGTTCAATAGGACAAGCTTCTAGAATATCAGGAGTATCTCCTGCTGATATATCAGTACTATTAGTATATTTACAACAATTAAATGGTGGGGAGAAAAGAAATGGATAAAAAAGAGTTTCAAAAAGAAATGTTGGAAAAATCAGACAAAATAGGAATAGTGTTAAATGAAAAACAATTAAATCAATTTTATGAATATATGAACTTATTGTTGGATTGGAATGAGAAAATAAATTTAACGGCAATAACAGAACCTGAAGAAATAATATTGAAACATTTTATAGACTCATTAACAATAGCTAAATATATAAAAAAGGGAGAATCTTTAGTTGATGTTGGAACTGGAGCAGGATTTCCAGGTATACCATTAAAAATTTATAGAGAAGATATCAGTATAATGTTATTAGATTCCCTAAATAAAAGGATAAACTTTTTAAATGACGTTATAGAAAGGCTTGACTTGAAAGATATAACTACGATACATTCTAGAGTAGAGGAGTTCGGAAAAAATAAGAAATATAGGGAAAAATTTGATATAGCTACATCAAGAGCTGTTGCTAATTTAGCGACATTATCTGAATATATGTTACCATTAATAAAAATAGGTGGTAAAAGTATATGTATGAAGGGTCCAGAAATAAGTAAAGAAATAGAAAATAGTAAAAGAGCAATAAAAATATTAGGTGGAAGAGTAGAAAAAATAGATGAATTTGAATTAGCCAGTACTAACAATAAGAGAAATATAATTACAATTTTAAAAATAGAAAAGACTCCAGAAAAATATCCAAGAAAGCCCGGAATGCCAGCTAAAGAACCGATAAAGTAAAAATATTATAAATTCACATTTTAAGACCCGACCCCAAAGTGAAAAAAAGTCGATAAATTTATCAAATTTTATTGACTTTTTTTTGATATTTTTATATTATTATAGTGTATAATTACAGTGACTTATAAATAAATGTTAACTAAAAATGGAGGCAAGAAAAGTGGGAAAAGTAATATCAGTAGCAAATCAAAAAGGTGGAGTAGGAAAAACAACTACAACAGTGAATCTTGGCACAATATTGGCTAAAAGGGGGAAAAAGGTACTTTTAATAGATGCTGATCCTCAAGGTAACGCAACAAGTGGTTTAGGAGTGGAAAAGGAAGTGGAAGCTTCTACTTATGATATTTTAGTAAATGATACTGGAATGGATGAGGCTATGCAAGATACAATGATAAAAAATTTAAAAGTTTGTCCATCTAATATGAATTTAGCAGGGGCAGAGGTTGAATTGGTATCAATGATGTCAAGAGAACAAAGATTAAAGGAAAAATTAGATGAAATAAAAGAAAAGTTTGATTATATTTTAATAGATTGTCCTCCATCGCTTGGATTAGTAACATTAAATTCTTTTACAGCTTCTGATAGTGTATTAATACCAGTGCAATGTGAATATTTTGCCTTAGAGGGATTAGGACAATTATTAAATACTGTAAATTTAGTAAAGAAACATTTGAATAAAAATATACAAATAGAAGGTGCGTTGCTTACAATGTATGATGCAAGGACGAACCTTTCTAATCAAGTAGTAAAAGAAGTAAAGAAATATTTTGATAATAAAGTATATAAAACAGTTATACCAAGAAATGTAAGATTAAGTGAAGCGCCAAGTTACGGAATGCCTATAACAGAATATGATTCTCGTTCAAAAGGTGCAAAAAGCTATACTAAATTTGCAAAGGAATTTTTGAAGATAAATGAAGAAGAGAAAAAGGCAAAACATATGATGTAAAAAAGAGGAGTGATATAAAATGGCAAAAATGACAGGATTAGGAAAAGGATTAGATGCTTTGTTTGGACCAGTACCACAGGAAGAAGAAATGCAAGAAAATGATAAATTGAAAAATTTAAAAATAACAGAAGTAGAACCTAATAGAGATCAACCTAGAAAAAGATTTGATCAAGAAGCATTAGAAGAATTATCAGAATCTATTAAAGAATATGGATTAATACAACCAATTGTTGTAACTAAAAAAGATGGATATTATAGTATTATAGCAGGAGAAAGAAGATGGAGAGCTTCTAAATTAGCAGGTCTTACGGAAATTCCAGCTATAATAAGAGAGGATGACGAGAGAGTAAATTCAGAGATATCTTTAATTGAAAATATGCAAAGAGAGGATTTAAATCCTTATGAAAAAGCATTAGGTATAAAGACTTTAATAGATAATTATGAATTGTCACAAGAAGAAGTTGCTAAAAAGTTAGGAAAGGGAAGAAGTACAATAGCAAACTGGGTAAGAATTTTAAATTTGGAGCCTAGAGTTTTAGAAATGGCAAAAGAGGGAAAACTGAGTGAAGGACATTGTAAAGCATTACTTGCAATAACAGATCCAGAAAAACAGTATCAAACAGCAATACAAATGTTAGAAAGAGGAGCAACTGTTAGGCAAGTAGAAAAGAAAGCAAAAATAAAGGAAACAAAAGAAGAACAACAAAGAAATCATATATTATATAAAAGTATAGAAGATACATTCCAAGGATTTTTTGGAACAAAAGTTAGATTAGATGCAGGAAAAAGAAGAGGAAAAATTGTTATTGAATATACATCAAATGATGACTTGGAAAGAATTTTAGGTTTAATTAAATAAAAGAAAAGAGTTGGTGAAATGGAAAATATATTTAACATTATAGAAAGTAATACATTTTTAATAGTTTTATCAAGTATAACAATTTTATTAGCAATAGGGTTTATTTTAATGATGATAAAATTTTCTAGTATAAATAAAAAGTATAGAATATTTATAAACAAATTAGGAAATGGAAACAATATAGAAGAAGATTTAGAAAACTATATGTATAGAGTAGAAAGAGTCGAGAAGCAAAATGCAGAAATATTGAATTATACAAAGATGATACAACAAGATTTAACAAAATGTATTAAGAAGGTTGGTATAGTTAGATATAATGCTTTTAAAGATACTGGAAGTGATTTGAGTTTTGCATTAGCTTTATTAGATGAAAATAATAATGGTGTTGTTTTAAATGGCATATATTCTAGAGAGATGTCTAATATTTATGCAAAGCCAGTTAATAATGGAGAATCTTCTTACACAATTTCAGAAGAAGAAAGGGAAGCTATAAAAAAGGCAATGGAAACAGAAGATGTTTATAAAGTTAAATAATTAAATTAGGAAAAGAGCATAGTAATATTGGAATAACAATGGATTTATATTCACATTTATATGAAGAAGCAGACAAAGAAGCTGCCGATATGTTTGAAAAATTAATTAAAATAAATTAAGTGGTGACCAAATGGTGACTAAAATAATAAAAAATATAAAATTACTATTGACAAATGTCTATAAAAATGCTAATATAAATACTGTCGCTAGGCATTTGTCTAAGATATGGAGAGGTGGTCGAGTTGGTTTATGGCTAATACAAAAGTAGTCCACCAAATATTTTTAAGTAACAATAAATAAGTTTAAATATTGAAATATAAATGCTTTTAAGTTTATTATGTATCACTAGATATTATTAAATATTTAGTGATGTTTTTTTATGCAGTTGACAAATGGTTGACAAAAAAACTAGGAAAACCTAGTTTTTGTTTTATTCATATTTTTTTCTTATTTGGCAAGCGTCCATAAAACCTAAAGTATAAACTTTATGTAAGTCAAAAGTAGCTATATCATAATATATATCTATAAGAACACTTAATTTATCTTTATTATTTTTTGGCAAAGAATTTAAAAGTGTATTAAAAAGTTCATCTGCACATTTTCTTTTATTTTTATATTCAGCATTTTTAGGGTCTATTTGTTTAGATAATACATTTAATCGATTTTCAATAAAGTCATTATAATGTGTATCTAATGAAGAAAAGTATTCTTTCATTTTTATATTCCTCCTTAAATTTATTTGTAAAATATTTGTAAAAATACATTTATTATAAAAAGTAATGTTACAAATAATATAAATTCTAATGTAATATTACTAATTGAAAAGGTATAATTTTTAGAAGTAACAATATTCGTAGTTACTAATAAATGAGTAATAACAAAAGCAATAAACATATCAATAATAGAAAAGACAAAGATAAGTAACAATTTTTTAAACTTATTCATATAAATCCTCCTTTGTTTTAAATTGACAAATAAGAAGAAATGATAATCGTCACACATACGAATTGTAGGTGTTTTAAACTAAAAAATAATATTTACTATATAATTACACATACTATATGAAGATAAGTGAAGGTGATATAGTGAAAATAATAGCAAATGATTATGCACCTAAAGAGATAATTCGAGTAATAAGAGAATGGACAGAATTAACTCAAAAGGAATTCGGAAAGACGATACATCGTAGTGAAAAAGGAATACAAGCATTTGAATTGGGTGCTAGAAATTATGATGTTAAAACTTTAATTCAAATTGCTAATGTACATGGATTAAAAATTACCATTGAAAAGGAAGAAAAATAATAGAAAATTTTCTTTCTTTTCTTATTTTCTTCTGTATTCATCATACATATTATATCATAAAAAAACAAAATCGCAAGTTTTATGCGATTTTATGAAATTTTTTTACTTTTTTGAAATAATTAAATGATAGTCAGAAAGGTAGGAAATAATATGGAAAAAATAAAAATAGGAAATATATTAAAAAATATGAGAAATATAAATACAAAACTATCACAGAAAAATATAGGGGAAATGTTGTCACTATATGATACAACGATTTCAAGTTATGAGAGAGGAAATAGTCAACCAGATTTTTCAACAATTGTAAAATATGCAGATATTTGTGGATTTGAATTTAAAATATATAATAAAAAGACAAAACAAGAAATATCTTTAGAAGAAATGTCCAAAGAACTTTAATTTGCTATTTCAATTTTGGATATTAATAAATAAATTATAAGTTAAGATTTATAATAATAAATAACTAATTTCCCCTATGCCACTCTTCGGAACATTAGATGTCCGAAGGTGGCTAGGGGATTTATATTATTGAATTTCTGTAATTACTTTTTTTACTTTTCCTAAAATTTTTATATTTTTATTATCTAATATAATAGGTTTAGTTTTTTTATCAATAGCTGTTAAAACTATAGTATTATCAGCTATTAAATAATATCTAGCATTAATAGTGTTATTTTTATCTTTAAACGCAATGATATCTCCATTTTTATATTTGCTTTGTATTTCTATTAATATTTTTGAATTTTTAGGGATAATTGGGTTCATATCATTCGTTTCAATAGTAAAAGAAACGGGTTCTTTTAAAGTCATAGTAAAATTTTCTAAATCTTCCAAGTTATCTAATTTAGAAGATATTTTTATATTGCCGTTTTCAAAATCTAAAATAGAATTTTCTTGAGTGTCTAATAAATCAATAAGAAAATTAGAAATAGGTTCAGAATTTAAAGTATCTGTTACAGTTTGTATAATTTCTGGTTTGTCTATATTACTAATAAAATTTATACTAGATAAAGCGGTTAGTTTTTGTAAATTGTATAAAATATCCTTAATTTCTTTTGGTGCAGTATCTAAATATCCTTCTATTACAAGATGTCTTTCATCATAACCACAAACTTTAGCAATAGCACGAGAAATCTTTTCAGATGGTACTTTGTGTTTTCCAGCAAGAAGTTTACTAATATAAGAAGGATCAATAGGTGTTCCCATTTCAGTACATTTATTGGCAATATATTTATAACTTAAATTACTTTCTGCAATTATATTATTTAACAATTTTGTATATGGCATTTTTATTCACCTCAAGCTAATTATAAAACATAAAAAATGAATTGTAAATCATGTCACATGAAAATTTTGTAAAAGCTATTGACAAAATAAAAACGAAAGAATAAAATTCACTCAAAATGACTGTTAATTCACTAATCTTATTAGTGAATTAATGGGGCTAACTACCTAAAAGGAATACCTAATATATGCCCAGACAGACCCAGAAGTTGGGGGGTACGATTAACGAGCATTACAGTTTGTTTTACAAACTGTTTGAGTAGTTATCGTAGGAGGGGGTGCAAAGCCCCCTAGTGAAAATAAGTGGCGAGAAAGGAGGAAAAGTAGAGTATTTAATTTAGGGCTATCCTTACTATTAGTAGCCCTCACAACACCAAAATTTAAATTTGAAAGGAGGAATTTTATTGATTAATAAAGTTTCGAATATTGATACAATTTATGTATTAATAGATATTAATAACTATGAAAAATGCTGTATGAAAATATTAGAATTTTTAGAAAAGGAAAAAGAAAAAGCAAAGCTAAATCTAGTTAGCAATGCTAATTCAAAACATTTAGTAACCATTAATGAAATGCCGTTCGAATTGCTTTCTAATGGTACTAGAGGTTATGCTTACATTTTACACAATTCGGGATATGAAGTCAAGATTGCTCAATTTAAATCTAAAATAAAAAGTTTTATGCCAATACAAATAAGAATAAGTGCAGAATATTTATGGTCAATGGGATTAGAAAGAGCATGGAAGATAATTAGTAATTGGATAGAATTAACATTTGGAAAAATAAAAGAAAACAAGATATCAAGAGTAGACTTATGTATGCATACATCGGATATTGATTATATTACTAATTATGAGATTTCTTATAAAGGCAAATTTAAAAAAGATAGTATTAATGTTTTAAATTATACTCATAAAAAAATTAATTCAATTACATTTGGAACTAGAAAGGGCAAAAATATTTATTGTAGAATTTATAACAAAACATTAGAAATAAAAGAAACGAAAACAAAATCATGGTTTATCGATATATGGAAAAGAAACAATTTAGATGTTAACAATGTATGGAATTTAGAATTTGAATTAAAAAGTGAATTTTTAAGAGAATTTAAAATAAAAACAATTGAAGACTTACAAAAAAGTCTAAAAGATATTTGGGAATATTGTACAAAAGAATGGCTTGTAAAAATAGATAGAACAAATACTAGAACAGAAAGATGTAATATTAATGAACAATGGCTTGAAGTGCAAAAATCCTACGATAATTTTAATACGATAGGACTAATAAAGAGAAAAAAACAACTACAAATGGACGCAGATACATTACTTCCTAATATCGTAGGAAATATCACATCGTATTCAGCTAGAAAGAATATTATTAATATAGAAAATGCCTTTCAAGACTTATATAGCAATACAAAAAGATATTTAGAAATAAGACAGACAAGCTTTGAAATAGAAACCAAAAATAAATTACATAATTTAAAAGAAAGTAGGTGAATTTATAATGAATAAAGTAGAAAGTGGAAATGATTTATTAACCGTTCCAGAAATGGCAAGAATACTAAAAATTAGCCGTTCAAAAGCATATGCTTTAGTTAAGGAAAAAGACTTTCCAATTATTAAAATTGGTAAATGTATAAGAATTAGTAAAAAAATGCTTTTAAATTGGTTACATAACATAAAAAATGTGCTATAATATACTTTACAATAAACTTAAGAGCAGAAAGGAGTGAATTTGAGAGGGAATATAAGGCAGAGGTCTAAAAATAGTTGGACAATTACTATAGAGTTACCAAAAGATGAAATAACACATAAAAGAAGACAAAAGTATTATACAATTAAGGGAAATAAGAAAGATGCAGAAAAATTTTTAACAGAAAAATTAAGGGAATTAGACACAGGAATGTTAATAGAAACTAAAAAAATGAAATATGGAGAATATCTAGATTTTTGGAAAGAAAAAACATTTGGAAATTTAGAAATAACAACGAAGGAAGGATATATACAAAAAATAGATAAGCATATCAAGCCGTATTTAGCTAATATTTATTTAGAAAATTTAAAACCTTTGCATTTACAAAATTTTTATGATGAAAAGTTAAAAAGTGGCAGAATTGACGGAAAAGGTGGGTTATCTGCAAGAACAGTTTTAGCGTTACATAGGATAATATATAGTTCATTAGAACAAGCTGTTAAATGGCAGTTAATTATGAGGAATGTAGCAAATGCAGTAGAACCACCAAAAGCTAAGAAATATAAAGCAAAATATTTAACAGATAAACAAACAGAGGATTTAATTGAGGGAACAAAAAATACTGATATATATATTCCTATATTACTTGCTATTTATACTGGTGCTAGAAGAGGTGAAATATTAGGACTAAATTGGAATAATGTTGATTTAGAAAAAAGAATAATAAAAATAGAAAACAATTTATGTGCTACCAAGAATGGATTAATTATAAAACAACCTAAAACTAATAGTGGGAATAGGACAATAGCAATTTCTGATAGCCTCGTTAAAATATTAAAAAGACATAAAATAAAGCAAATAAAAAATAAAATGAAATTAGGGGAATATTATAAAGACAATAATATGGTATGTTGTTATGAGGATGGACGTTTATTTAATCCTAAAAGGTTTAGTGCAAAATTTCATGAATTATTGGAAGATAATAATTTGCCATTAATACGCTTTCATGATTTAAGGCATTCACATGCTTCTTTGTTAGTTAAAATTGGAATAGAACCAAAAGTTATATCAGAGAGATTAGGACATAGTAATATTGGGATAACAATGGATTTATATTCACACTTATATGAAGATGCTGATAGAGAAGTTGCAGATATGTTTGAAAATCTAATTAATGTAAATTAATGGTTGACAAATGGTTGACAAAATAAAAAAATCTAAAAAATTCTATTGACAAACTTAAATAAAAATGCTAATATATACAATGTTGGGAGGATAACTTCCAACATATGGAGAGGTGGTCGAGTTGGTTTATGGCACCAGTCTTGAAAATTGGCGTGCGTTAATAGCGTACCGTGGGTTCGAATCCCACCCTCTCCGCCAAAAAGATTAGAAGTTAGATATTTAATATAGAAATAAGAGAATATCTAACTTTTATTTATAAAATGGAGATGTACCCAAGTGGTGAAGGGGACTGTTTGCTAAACAGTTAGGTCCCGAAAGGGGCGCGGAGGTTCGAACCCTCTCATCTCCGCCAAAAAGAGCATTAGCAATGAGTATTTGCTAATGCTCTTTTGAAGTAAAGATATAAAAATATTAAAAGTGTAGAATATTACAAAAATATTACATTTGCATAAAAAATGTTGAAAAAACTCAAAAATTGATATATAATAAAAAAAGGAAAGTAGGTTAATAAAATGAGCAAAACTAAGAGAAAGAAATTAGAAATAATTTTGGTAGTAATAATGTTGATATCTATAATATTTAATATAAGTATTTCTAATGTGGTGTTTGCAACAGATTTTAATACTGAAAAATATAAGCCAAATAGTACAGATCAAGTTTCAGATGCTGGTAAATTAGAAAATATTGGAAATATTATAATTGGAACTGTAAGAACGGTAGGGTCTTTAATATCAGTGATTGTACTAATTATATTAGGAATTAAATATATAATGGGGTCAGCGGAAGAAAAGGCGGAGTATAAAAAAACGATGATGCCATATGTAATAGGAGCATTGTTGGTATTTGGAATAACAAATCTTCTTGCTATTCTTTCAAATTTGACAAAAAATTTGTTATAGGAAGTGATGGAATGATAAAAAGAGGGTTAATAAAAGTTATAATATTAATTTTATTAACAAATATGTTTATTGGATATAGCAATACAGTATCATATGCAGATGATACTGTTGATGGGATTATAAGTAGCGCAGATAAATTTATAAAAGATGGAGAGAAACAGACGGCTATAAATGAAGGGAAGCTAAAAAATACTTCTAATTTCTTATATAACTTATTATTAGGGGTAGGGATTATAATTGCTGTAATAGTAGGGATTATATTAGGAATCAAATATATGATGGGAAGTGTAGAAGAGAAGGCGGAATATAAGGAGTCTTTATTTGCTTATGCTGTAGGATGTGTTGTTGTCTTTGGAGCATTTGGAATTTGGAAAATTGTTGTCAATATTTTAGTAACAATATAATAAGAAGGTGATATAGATGAAAATGTATATAATAATAGGTTTAATATTGATAATCATGTCAATTGTTTTTTGTAATTGTTCAGTATATGGATTTTCGGTAAGTAATATGGTAGGAAAGAATACGGTTGAAACTACTAATATAGAGAATTTTGGACAAGGTATTATAAAAGTCATTAGTACAGTGGGGTCTATATGTTCTGTTGCAATGTTAATTGTTTTAGGAATAAAATATATGTTAGGGAGTGTAGAAGAAAAAGCAGAATATAAAAAGACTTTATTACCATATGTTATTGGTGCTAGTATAGTATTTGCAGCTTCAACAATAGCTAGCATAATATATAATATTGCAAAAGATTTATAAATATGTTATAATATAATTGATTTAAGTTATTAACATTTCTTGTTAACACAGGCAAGGATAATAATAAATATAAAAATAAATATAGAAAAGGAGAGGATAATATGAAAAAAGTATCTAAAATATTAACAATGTTATTAATAGTCTTTTTAATTGTTACTACAATGGTACCAGTATTTGCAAAAGACCAGGCAGACGCTTATGATCCTGTTGGATACGATGGAAAATCATCTAATGCTAGTGTTGGTAAAATTAATACTTTAGGACAAGATATTGTTAAAGTTATAACTACTATCGGATCAATAGTATCTGTAATAGTATTAGTAGTATTAGGTATAAAATATATGATGGGAAGCGCAGAAGAAAAAGCGGAATACAAGAAAACATTATTACCTTATATTATTGGTGCAGCCTTTGTATTTGCAGCTTCAACAATAGCTAGTATTATATTCAACTTTGCTAGTTCATTCTAGTAAATACATAGTAAAAAAACAACTATTAATTCTAATGGTTGTTTTTTGTTTGCATAACAAAATATAAGAGGATGAAAGATTTAATAAGTATATTTTTTGTGAAATTTCCAATAAAAAAATATTACAAGAATATTACGAAAGTATTATTTTTATATTAAAAAGTAAAAAAAACCTATAAAAGGTCGCTTTTATAGGTTTTTTTTGTTATAATATATATAATAAGGTTATTGGGTTTAAAAGGAGGAAGAAGTAATGCAAACATATGAAATTCCAAGAGATTATAAGGGAGAAAGTAGAATTTTATATATTTTTTCAATTAAGGGATTAGCATATACAGGTATAGGAGCAGCTATTGGGGGTATCTTCTATTTGATATTTAAAGTGTTAGGAATGCAAATGATAGGTATAGGATTTGTGATATTTTTGGGATTAATTGGGTTTTGTATAGGAACTTTTAAAATACCAGATAGCAAAAGGTTTAAACTTACTGAAAAAACAGGAGGAGAAGGTATTGATGATGTTATAAAAAGATGGATAAAATTTAAAAGAGGAAAAAATAAAATATATGTTTATTTAAAGGAGGAAACAAAAGATGAATAATGATGAAATTACGAATTTGCTTACAATAGTATTAATAATAATGATAGTTATATTATTTATTTTAGCAATAATATTTGTAATATTAAAAGTAAAAACAAGTAATTCAAATAAAAAGAAAGAACAAAAAATAGAAACATCAGAAATGCCAAAGAAAAATGATACTATTAATTATAATAAACAATCAATATTTTCATTTATGGAATTTGATAAAATTGAAGACAATATGATAGTTAGAAAAAATGGTAATAAATTTTTAATGGTTATTGAATGTCAAGGTGTAAATTATGATTTAATGTCAGGTTTAGAAAAGAATAGTGTTGAACAGGGATTTTTACAATTTTTAAATACTTTAAGATATCCTATTCAAATATATGTACAAACAAGAACAGTTAACCTAGAAAGCGCCTTAATAAATTATAAAGATAGAGTAAGAGAAATTAAAGATAGGCTAGCTAAAAAACAAATGGAATATGCAAGAAAAGAAGGGCTTGGATATAACAAGGAAGAAATAGACAAATCTAAATTAGAAGTAACAAGAGAAAGAAATTTATATGAATATGGGATAGATATTATAAATAGTACAGAAAGAATGAGCTTAAATAAAAATATATTAAGAAAACATTATTATGTAATTATAGATTATGTACCAGAGGATATAAATACAAACAATTATGCAAAAGAAGAAATTAGTAATATGGCTTTCTCTGAGTTGTATACAAAAGCTCAATCAGTAATTAGTGCATTGGGCGTTTGTGGAGTGAATGGTAAAATACTGGATTCTAATGAATTGGCTGAATTATTATATATTGCATATAACAGAGATGAATCAGAAATTTATGATTTAGAAAAGGCTATAAATGCTGAATATGATGAACTATATCTAACAGCTCCAGATGTATTAGATAAAAGAATCAAAGAATTGAATAGAAGAATAGAAGAAGAAGCAAGAGTGAGAGCAAATGAAGCTATAATAGAAGTTATGGATGATAGAGAAAATGCAAAAAAAGTAAGAGAAAAAGAAGCAGAAATGGATGAGCTGATTAATCAGATGGCTCAATTTATAATAGAGGAAAATGAACAATTAGTTGGAGCAGATATAGCAGAAGAAGCTAAAGAAAAAGTAAGAAAAACAAAGACTAGAAGAAAAAAGGAGGTAAAAAATGAAGAAGAATAAAAAACTTCAAGAAGAACAAATGTATACTCCTAAACCAGAGCAAAAGATATTAAAAAGAAAAACAATAAAAGAATTGATTGCTCCATCAGGGATTGATGTTTCTAATATAGATCATTTAGAAATAATATCTAACACAAAAAGATATGCTAGAAGCTTTTTTGTATCAACACTTCCTAGAATGTGTACTTTTCCAGAGTTGTTTAGGGATATGTATCTTTTTGGAGATATAAATACATCAATATATATAAATCCTATTAAAGAGGAAAAGTCTCAAAATGATTTAAATAGGGTAATAAATGAATTAGAAACAGAAAGAATTGTTGCAGCTGATAAAGGAAATATAAATAGAGAAAGTACAATTACACAAAAAAGATTTGAAGCAGAACAATTAAGAGATGAAATAGCTGCAGGATTTAATAAATTATTTGAAGCAACTGTAGTTTCAACATTATTTACATATAATTTGGAAGATTTAGAGAGATCTACTAAGATGTTAGCTTCAGAAATGTCTAAAACATTGGTTGGAGTAAAAAGTGCATGGGGTATGCAAGAAGAGACTTTTCAATCAAATTTACCTCTTATGAACAATAAAATAAACAAAAGTCATACTTTTGATAGAAATTCAATGGGAACAGTTTTTCCTTTTACTACATCAGAAATTGGACATCCTACAGGAGTTCCTTTGGGATTTAATAAACAGACTGGTACACCTATACTTTTTGACAACTTTCATAGTTCACTTACTAATTATAATATGGTTATATTTGCAAAGTCTGGAGCAGGAAAATCTGTAACTATGAAAACATTAGTATCAAGATCATCTGTCCTAATGGGAATAGAGAGTTTAGCATTGGATGCTGAAGGAGAATATACAATAGTTGCTGAAAGTCTGGGAGGAATAAATGTTGTAATAAGTCCTACTTCAAAAACTATAATCAATATATTTGATATAGAAACAGAAACAATAAAAGATGAAATAACAGGAAAAGAAAGAACTGTATTGAATGTAGAAAACAAAGTAGAGGACGTAACACAAGGATTGTTAACTATGGCAAAAGGTAGTACAAGAAGTACAGAAGTAAATGAGTTAACAAAACAAATAATTGCAGAGTCTGTTGCAGAAGAGTATGCGGCTCTTGGAATAACAAGCAACCCAAATAGTTTATATGTGCAAGATAGTGCTGGAATAGTAAGAGGAGATATGTTTTCTAGACAAAAGAAAAAAATGCCTACAATAGGGAGTTGGTATAGAAGAATACAAGCAAAGGCACAAGATAATAAAAACTCTGATTATCAATTTCATTATAGCTATTTATTAAAAGTTATGAAACAATATATAAGGGAATATGATGGGCAAATGGCATATTTTGATGGTCAGTCAACATTTGAACTTTTAGAAGGAGCGCCTTTTATAAATTTAGATATATCACAACTAGAAGAAAGATTTGCAAGGCCTTTAGCTCAACAGATATTACTTTCTTGGATTTGGGAGAAATTCGTAAAGAAAAATAGTGAAGATAAGAAAAAAGCAGCAAAGAAAAGAGTTTTGGTTGATGAGGCATGGATGTTGCTTCCATATCCAGAAGCTGTTGACTTTTTAAATAAGATGGCTAGACGTGCTAGAAAAAGAAATGTATCACTAGCAATTATTTCACAAAGATTTCAAGACTTCTATGAGAAGCCAGAAGCTCAAGCAGTTTTAACTTCTTCAGATACAAAGTTATTTTTAGCGCAAGATAAATCAGAAATACAATATCTAAAAGAAGTATTTAAACTTTCTGAAGGAGAAGCAAATTTCTTGGTTACTTGTCAAAGAGGAGAAGGACTTTTAAAAGTAGGAGCTGATACAGCTATCTTGAAAATAACACCAACGAGAAAAGAATTTGAATTTGTTGAAACGAATTTAAATCAATTGGCAAAAATGAAAAAATAATTAAAGGGGGAGGAACATAACCCATGAAATTTTTTACTAATAAGAGTATATGGACAAAAATAATAATAGTATTAATATTTATAATTTTATTTGAATTTGTAGTAGCAAAACCAACATTAGCAGATGATGGCGATTTAATAGAGTTTGGAGGTAAACTATTATCACCAATATTATCGTTTGTGGTTACTTTAAATGATTCAATAATGGGAGTAGCACATGACTCGATAATGGGAGTAACTGAACCCTTAATTGAAGTTGATATGGATTCTTCAATTTGGGAGAAAATAGGACATTTCTTTGTGTGGGTGTTAGCAGCAGCAGTTGCAGTAGGAGCGTTTGTGCTTACAGGAGGATTAATAGGGCCTTTACTTGTAGGAATTGCTGTAGGGATGTATGGAACATCTGTGGTTGATAAGTTAGGGGCAGAAAGTTATTCTCGGTGCTTTAACTTCATATAGTGAAACGTCTATTCCTGAAACCTTGTATTTACCTGCTTATACTATTAGTCCAGAAGAAATATTTCAAGGAAAGATATTATTATTTAATGTAGATTTTTTTAATACAGGTAAAGAAATAAAAGAAAAACTAACTCCAAAAAAAGATGAAGATGGGGATGAAATAAAAGATGCTAATGGAAATACAATACAGGAGGTAGAGTATTATTATTATTTAGATGATAATGGTGAAGAAGTAAAAACATCTAAGCAAGATATGGCGGCAGATTTAAGAGGTGTTATTCAAAAGTGGTATGTGTCAATAAGAAATATTGCAATAGTTGCAATGATGATAATTCTTTTATATATAGGAATTAGAATGATATTATCAACTCTAGCAAGTGATAAAGCAAAATATAAGCAAATGCTACAGGATTGGTTTATTGGTTTATTATTATTATTTTTTATGCATTATATAATGGCTTTTTCTGTAACAATTGTACAAAAAGTGACTGATATTGTAGGAAGTAGTGTAGATAAAAAGCAGTTTTATAGTGTTATTCCAATAAGTAGTGATGGTGGTAAAGCTGACAAATTTAAAGAGTTTATTAAAGAAGCCAAGATGGAAGAATATTATGTAGACGAGAATGGAGAAAAAACAACAGATGAAGATGAAGCAAAAGCTATTATATATCCATCAAATTTATTAGGATATATAAGAATTGCGTTAGAATTAACAGATTTTGGAACTGTTTATATTGGAAAAGCTGTTTGTTTTCTTATATTAGTATTGATGACAATTTACTTTGTGTTTTCATATTTAAGAAGGGTATTGTATATGGCATTTTTAACAATAATAGCACCATTAGTAGCTATGACGTATCCTATAGATAAATTAAATGATGGAAGTGCACAAGGATTTGATAAATGGTTTAAAGAGTATATTTTTAACTTATTATTACAACCAATGCATTTATTATTATATTATATATTAATAACTTCAGCGTGGAACTTATCTGCTTCAAATATATTATACAGTATAGTTGCTTTAGGATTTATGATTCCAGCTGAAAAATTGTTAAGAAATTTCTTCGGATTTGAAAAAGCACATACACCTGGATTACTTGCAGGACCAGGTGGTGCAGCCTTAACAATGGGAGCATTAAGTAAAATGGCAAATTTAGGTAAAGGTAAAGACCATTCTGGAAAAGGTCAATCTAATGGAAATTCATCTGGAGACGATAAAGGTAAAATAACATGGGCTAACAGAGGAGGTGAACTTGATGAACAGCAACAGACAATTGATGCTGCGAGAGATAATGATACAAGTGATTTTGAAGATAATAATAGAGATACAACAAGTTTTCCAGATCAAGATATGAATGATTATTATACTGGTAATGGTGAGAATGATACAGATACTAGGTCAATAGATGAAAGAATAAATCAATTGGAAGAAGAGGATTATAACTATTCTTCTAACCCAGAGTGGCTAGAATTACAGAGACAGAGGGAATTAGCAAATAACCAAGAAGGACAACAGAATACTCAAGAAAATGAACAAGAAAATAATAATTCAGTAGTAAGTGAAGAACATAAACAAAGCAGAATTAGACAGCTTGCTAGAAACTCAAAATCAAGAGCTGGAAGAAAGTTAAGAGCAGTAGGTGGAGGAATCAAATCTGGATTTGTTACAAATGCAAGAAAACAACTAAGAAATGCCCCTAAAAATCTTGGAAAAGCTGGAATTAAGTTTGCATCAAAGGCTGCGGTAGGAACAGCTCTAGGAGCAGTAGGATTAGCAGCAGGAGTGGTTTCAGGAGATCCTAATAAAGCATTTCAATATGCTACTACAGCTGGGGCTGCTGGAATGACTTTAGGAGGTAGAACTATAGATGGAGTACTTAATGGCAAATCTCAGGCATATCAAGATGCATATAATCGTCGATATAATGATGAAAAATATGATGATTTAAAAAGAAAAGATTACATTAAAGACTTTAAACAAGAAAATGTTGATGTTTTAAAAGCAAATCTTGGAAAAGATAAGTATAAAGAAATGAAAAAGAATGGAAGTATAGATAAATTTATAGATAACGGTATAGATAATGTTGATGATATGATAGCAGCACAAAGAATGATAGATGCTGGACAAGCAAAGGATGAAAAACAAGCGGCAGCATATGCAAAATATGCAAATAGAGTGGGAAGTGATTATAATACATCAAAGGCTACAGAATGGGAGGAAAGATTCACAAAAGAATATATAGAAAAATCAGGATTAAATGATAAAAATGCTAAAATGACAGCGAGAAGTACAATGAAAAAGATAGAACAATTCAATAAAAATAAGAAAAACATAAAATAAATAGATAGGAGAGAAAATAATTATGAATAATATTATACGATTTTATAATCAAAATAGAAAGAGTATATGGATTATACTATTAATTATTTTCTTTCTGTTCTTAATATTACAATTAATAAATAATATAGTAGGTAAGAAATTAGAAAATGAAAGTATAGAAAGTGAGAAATACAAGGAAATTAGTATCTCCAATTCAACAAGCAATACAAATACAAAATCTAATAAATCAGTGGTAACTGGAGACAATATATCTTCAGATAATTTAAAAATTGCTAAAGATACAATAAATGAATTTATGGAATACTGTAGTCAGAATGATATAGAAAAAGGATATGATATGCTTACAGAAGAATGTAGGCAAGAAATGTTTAATTCTATAGATTTATTTAATGAAATATATTTGTCAAAAATTCCAAAAGGTAAGAATATAAACTGTACAATAGATAATTGGATAAATAATACATATAAAGTAAAGGTGATAGGAGATATACTTTCAATAGGAAAGACAGAAGAAGGTATAACTGACTATATTACAATTCGAAAAGTTGATGGCTCATACAAATTAAATATAAATAGTTATATAGGGAGAACAGCAGTAAATAAAAGTAAAACTAAAGATAATGTAGAAATAGAAGTGTTAAACAAAGACACTTATATGGATTATGACAAGTATAGAATAAAGATATATAATAAATCTGATAGCGATATTTTCCTTGATACAAGAGAGGATATGCAAAGCATGTATATACAAGATAAATCAGATACAAAATATTATTCATATACTCATGAATTAACAGATGCAGATTTAACAGTAGATAAAGGTACTTCAAGGATGATATCAGTAAAATATTATTCTTCATATAGTTCAAATAAAAAAATTAATAAAGTTGTATTTTCAAAAATTATAATGGATTATGATTCTGGTACAAAGATAAAAAGTAGCAAGAATATAGAAGAAATAGGAATAAATATATAAAAATATATGCAGAGAGGTGGATGCAATGGGAGATAAATTAAGAAACTTCTTGAAAAAAACAGTAAAAAGAGTAGCAAAAAGAATTTTGAGAATATTAGCTGTACCATTAATAATAGTTATTATTGTTATAATACTATTAGCTTCTTGTGTATATTTTATAACAGTTGACGATGGAACTTATAAAGAAGGGGACTGGTCAAGTCCACCATATGCAGCAGCTGTATATAAGTCAAATGCTAGTGTTACTGCAGATGGAGAAATAACAGCTTCAAAAACATCAAATGAATTGTGGGATGAAATGTTAAAAAATAATAGCAGAGTTGATGAATATCTAAGTGGACCTGAAGCCTTAGCAAAATTAATGAATGCTGAACTAGTAACACAATTCCCAGATATGAGAGAAACTCCAGACGAAGATATTAATTGGGAGGATATTAATTTAGCAGAAGGAGATTTGCAAGGAATTGTAAAATTTAAAAGATATGATAAAGATGGAAATGTAAAGACATTAACAGCTACAGATGAAGATACTTTTTATACATGGATAGAGAAATACTGTGAAACAGGTGATGAGACAGTAAAACAAAAAGCCTTAAGTCATTTTATATTAAAGCAACAAGGTGAAGGAAGTACAGTAAGAGGTTCTGGAGATGGTGATTATATTGTAAAGACAGATGAACCAGATGCATCACCAACGGTATCAAAAACTGATCTTAAAAAAGCTTTAAAACAATGGACATCAGGTAAGATGCAAGAAAATGCATTAAGTATTTTAGATAAAGTAATGGAAATAGAAGAAAAATACAAGATAAATGCTTTATTTACATATGCTTTATTGAGACAAGAAAGTGGAATAGGTATAGCAGATTCAAGTTGGGTAAGAGAAAATAACTGGACAAGCTTAACTGCGTTAGGACATGTTCAATATGAATCACCACAAGCAAATTTAGAGGAATTCGTAAAAAAGACAATTTGTGGAAATTATTATTTTAAAGTAGGAAAAGTTAGTGTACAACAAATAGGAGATAAATATTGTGCAGATCCAGCCCCACCAGAATGGGCAAATGGTGTTGTAGCATATATGTCTGAAATATATCAGTTATGTGGAGTAGAGGCAAATTATACTGATGAATCTACTGAACATACAGCAAATGATACATATACAGATATTTCAGATAGAATTATAAAAGCCGCTCAAAGAACACCATCACCTGGTTCAGGATTATGCCAAAAATGGGTTAGACAAGTATATTCAAATGCTGGGCTTGGAAATAAATCTTTTGCAACAGCATATCAAGCTTATAAGTCAAACTGCGTTTCAAAAAGTAAAGATAATATACCTGTTGGAGCAGCAGTATATGGAACTGGAAAGAATAGTGGTGGAGCAGGACATGTTGGGATATACATAGGTGATGGAAAAGTAATGGACAATATTGGTAGGATAAATAAAAGCACTTTGGAAGAATGGATTTCATGGCAAACTGATTCAATAGAAGGAAATAAAGGTTGGCTAGGATGGGGATGGCAATCAGGAGCACCAAGTGGAACTGTAACTATCAATGAAGGTAATGAAGATAATGATGTATCTGAAAGTACAGGAAAAGTAAAAGATGGAGAAATAAAAACAAAAGCAAAACAGTATTATATAGAAGTAGCAACTTGGTCACAAACAGATACAACAATAACTACAGACGATCCAAGAGAAGAAGGATTAGAAACTCATGAATATATTATGACTACAACATCAGTTAATTATCAAGAAATGATAGAAAAATATACTATGCCATTTAATTTATTATGGGCATTACTAGTAACAGGAGAAAGTGAGAATTTTGTGCTTGAATTAGCAGATTTGGTGTACAATAGTAAAATAGAAGTATCAATTTGTGATAATTATACCAAGAACACAGACGTTGATAAAAAGACTTATACAAAAGAAGACAAAAATAAAGTTAAAGTTAAGGTTACAGAGACAACCCAAAATATAACTGCATCTGATGAATTTGAAGATATAAAAACTACGGATTACACAACCACAAAAACAGTTATTAATCAAACCAATACATTAGCAATAGCTTTAACGAAGGCAGATGTGTGGATAGTGGACTATGAGGTAGAATATAAACAAGGAGCTAAAAATACTAGCACAACAACAGATAAAACTACAGAAGATGACCAAGAATTTCCAAATCAACCAACAAGTCAGTCAGACACATATCAACATCAAAGAATTACTGATTTAATAAATAAAGTAATACAGAAGGCTAATCAAGATAATCAATCAACGTCAGAAGTAAGAGCGACCCAAAGAATAACAACAACATTGCCAGATCAATTTATAGCGAGTGTGAATACAGTAACAAAGGATATAGAAGTAAAAACATATACAAGAAATAAAGATATAGAACATAATTTAACAAATACAGTAGAAACAATAGAATATATAAAAGAACCTGCTACCTTAAAAGAAAAGGTAAATAAAGATTCAAATACACCTAATTTTATTACTATATTTAATAAATCAGAGTATTCTAGAAATAAGTCAAATATAAAATCAGTATCATCATGGCTATTTGAAATATTAGAAATAAATGAAGATACAAAAAATATGGTAGATATTATAAAATATTTTTTATATAAAGCAACAAATACAAGCTATGGAGTAACAGAATTTGACTTTAGTGTATATAATCTTGAGAATTTTACATCAGTAACAGATATTCAAGGAGGAAATGTTGAAGAAAAAGTGTGGTATGCTTTAAGGAATGCTGGATTTAGTGAATATGCAACTGCAGGATTAATGGGAAATATTTATGGAGAATCTGGATTTAACCCTACAGGAATAGAAGGTGGATATAACGAAAATAATGGAGGAATTGGTTTATGTCAATGGACTAATTCAGGAAGAGGCTCAAAAGGGAGAAACACAAATCTAAAAAGATATGCACAGTCAAAAGGTTCGGAGTGGAAAAATGAAGATATACAAATACAATTTTTAATAACTGAAGTTACTGGAAAGGGAGAAGCAAAAGGATATGCTTCAAAAGCTTTTATATCTAACAGTTTATATGGTAGATATTATACAGAAAATGATTGGAAAAATGCAAATAGTGTAGAGGACGCAACAAGAGCATTTTGTGCCACTTTTGAAAGACCTGGAGCAGCATACTTTAACAGTAGTATGCAAAAAAGAGTAAATGCGGCAAAAGGATATTATGATAAATATAAAGGAAAAGATTTATCTGAGTTTTCAGGAGTTACTTCTGAAACAGCTCAAAAGGTTTTAAAAGCTGCAGAGGGTAAATTAGGTTGTGCATATGTATGGGGAGCTACTGGACCAAATACATTTGATTGTTCGGGATTTACTCAATGGTGTTATAGACAAGTAGGCATAACAATACCTAGAACTTCAAGTGCTCAGCATAATAAGGCTAAAGAAGTACTAGATGTCTCAAAAGCAGAGCCAGGAGATGTTTTATGGAAATCTGGACATGTTGGAATATGTGTAAGCAATCAAAATGGAGTGATAAAATATATACATGCACCACAAACTGGAGATGTAGTAAAGTATTCTACATATAAACAATTCACAAAAGCATTAAGATTTTCGAAATAATGAAGTAATAAAATTATTAAGATAGGAGAATTAACTTTGAATATAAAAAAGATAAAAAAGCTTATAATTATAGGTATGGTAGTAATTGTTGTTTTTATATTACTAATAGCAATAGTATTAAATAGCAAGAAGAAAAGTAACGATGTTCAAGAAACAGATCCAGAAGCTCAATATGATGATGATAGAATAGATTACTCAAGAGTCGGTAAAGAAAAAGTAGCAGATAATATGAATTTTTATACAATAGCCGAATGTGTTCAGCAATATATTGATGTCGCTAACATTAATAATGAGAATTATTATGGATATGATGATGATGCAAATTATATAAAAGTTATTGAGGAGAAAGATATAAAACAGCGAGTTTACAATATGTTAAGTGAGAAATATAAAACTGAAAATGAAATAAATGTAGATAATGTGTTTGATTATATAGATAAAATAGAAGAAAATTTGATATTTATACCTGTAGAAATATACCAATTAAAAGGAGAAAATAGTAATAAATATATTGTATATGGTTTTGTTGAAGATACATTATATAATTATAAAAAAGATTTATACCTTTTTGTAAATCAGGATGATAAAAATTCAACATTTTCTATTGAACCAATATTAAATAGAAGAGAAGAAGATATAGAAAATATTGAAATTAATAATGAAAATGAACTAATAGAAAGCAATGGTGATAATGAATATTCAAATGCAGAACTTAGTGACATATATATAGTAAAACAATATTTTAATAGGTACAAAAGTATGTCTTTAGCTAAACCTAATTTAGCATATGAATATCTAAATAAAGGATATAGAGAAAGACGTTTTAAGAATTATAGTGGTTTTAATAATTATATAGAAGATAATAGGGAAAAGATTTATAAGACTGATATAGAAAAGTATTTAACTAATATAGACGGAACAGATGTTAGTTATGTATGTTTAGATCAGGATAAAAGATATTATATATTTAATGAAAAAAATGGAGTGGATTTTGAGGTTATATTAGATACATATACTTTAGATACAAAAGATTTTTTAAAGAAATATCAATCTGCAGATAATAAAACGAAGTCAGGAATGAATATTCAGAGATTTTTTGAAGCTTTAAATAATAAAGATTATGATTATGCATATGAAAGATTAGCAGATTCATTTAAAAATAATTATTTTAATGGCAAAGATAGTTTTAAAAAATTTGTAGAGCAACATTTATTTGAGAATAACTATATAACTTTCAATAGTTATAATGAAGAAGGAGATTTAAGTGTATTTCAGATAACAAATTCTGATAGTAAGGAAAATGTAAATAGTAAAAATATGACAATAGTAGTTAAACTGGAAGAAACAACAGATTATGTACTATCATTTAACATAGAATGAATAAAAAGGTTGCTTTGCAACCTTTTTTATTATATAATTTTAAATAGGAGAGCGATAATATGATAGAAATAAAGAGTGTATCTAAAAGATATAACAAAGATGAGAAAGATACGATTAAAGATTTAAACTTATCTGTCAATAATGGTGAAATATTTGCATTTCTAGGACCAAATGGAGCGGGGAAAACTACAACTATTAAAATGATGACGGGAATATTAGCAATAGATAGAGGGGATATTTTAATAGACGGGAAGAGTATAGCTACAACACCTATAGAAGCAAAGAAAAATATAGGATTAGTACCAGATAGTCCAGACATGTTTTTAAAATTAAAGGGAATAGAATATTTAAATTTTATTTCTGATATATATGACATATCAATTGAAATAAGAAACAAGAGAATACAAAAATATGCAAATGACTTAGAAATATATGATATATTAAATGATAGAATTGAAACGTATTCTCATGGTACAAGACAAAAAATTGTAATTATTGGATTATTATTACATAATCCTAAAAATTGGATATTGGATGAGCCTTTGTCAGGATTAGACCCAAAATCAGCATTTTATTTAAAAGAAAAAATGAAAGAACATGCAAAAAATGGGGGAACAGTGTTCTTTTCTACTCATATATTAGAAGTTGCAGAGAAATTATGTGATACTATAGGGATAATAGATAAAGGTAATTTGATTTTGTTAGGAACATATAAAGAAATAAAAGAAAAATTTAAAGAAGATAATTCTTTAGAAGAAATATTTATGGAGATAACAAAAAATGATAGAAAAAATAAATAGTTTAACAAAGATATTTATTAAAGGTTCTTATCAAAATATAAGAATTTTTAATAAAAAAAATAGAAAGTTTGAAAAGAAATCTACTTTGTTTTGGTTTATTGTTATAATTGCAGTTGCTATATTTTATGTTAGTTATAAAATAATAAACATTCTAACAAAAGTAGGACAGGAAGAATTATTTTTTAATATTTATT
>CAQRYF010000010.1:0-3290 GCA_948875265.1 uncultured Clostridia bacterium | reverse complement strand
GAATTACTATTAGCAAAATTTAATTCAGTATTATCTATTACCTATATTACCGAGTTAATATTTGCTTTAATTCCATTAATAATATATGGATTAATGGCTCACATGCTAATAAAATATTTTATATTAATATTTATTGTATTATTTTTGTTTCCAATTTTAATAGTTACAATTATTAGTATAATAACAATATTTTTAATGAATTTTTCTAAGTTCATAAAAAGTGAAAATATTTTACAAAACATAATAACATTTTCTTTAGTAATAATAATGTTTTTAATTGAATTGCTAATAATGAATAATATTTCAGATATTAATAATTATTCTAGAGAAATTTCTAATGAAGGATACGTTGTTGATGGTAAATTTATAAAATCCCAATACGATGAATTAACTAATACTTTTCTAATAATAAATCCTTCAATCGAAATATTAAACAGTGAATCTGGATTTTTAAATGTAATTTTTAATATACTAAAATTGATAATTTATAGTATGATAACTATATTATTATTTTTAATAGTAGGAAGAAAAAATTATATTAGAAACATTTTAAGGTTTAGTGTTAAATTTAAGAAAAGAAAAAGAAATAGAAAAAAAATAAATATGGAAACTAGAAAAGAGAGAAATATAGCGTTAGAATATATAAGAAAGGAAATCAAGAATTTATTTAGGAATTCAATATTTTTTATACAGACAGTATTACCAGTAATAATACTAATAGTTTCAATAATTAATATAGGAGTATTTGTAATTTCTGTTATAAATTTAGCAGCCGAAAGTGATAGTCAAATTAGAGATACTTTAAACAATATATCATTTGATTTTGAAATGATTTGTGTAATATTATCTGCCTTACAAGTGCTATTTTCAATATCAGGAATTTCATTAACGGCAGTGTCAAGAGAAGGTAGAGATGCAATATTTATTAAATATATCCCAATAGATTTATATAAACAATTTATATATAAAAATGTATTGCAAGTATTATTAGACATTATGATAGCCATTGCTGTATTATGGATATTATATTATTTATTACCAGTAATAGGGATAGGAAATATAATATTATTGTTTATAATTTCAATGTTTATGAATTTAATCAATAGTTATTTAATGTTAATTGTAGATATAAGAAGACCTAATTTAAATTGGGACTCAGAATATGATGTTGTAAAAAAGAATCCAAATAAAATATTTCAATACGGGTTTATGATAATTATGATAATAATTTTATTATATATGTCAAAGCTGTTTAAGACATTTGAATTAAATGTAGTTATAAGTTTGATAATTGAAATAGTAGTATTTTTAGTGGTGTTTTTAGTAATTGATATAATAGTAAGGAAAAGTAAAGACAAGTTATTTAATAATATAAATTAAAATAGTAGGTTAGTTCCTACTATTTTAATTTATATTATTAAATAAACTAATAAAAAAATTATGAAATAAATCTACAATAGCTTTTAGGACTGGATTTTCATTATACATACTAATAAAAAACTTCTTAACAAAAGGTAGCTGCCAAAGCAAAAATAATATAAAAATAGTACAAGTTAAAGCTATAAAGTTTTTTACATAATCACTAAATGTTTTTTTATATCTAATCTTATAGCCCCTATTCTTTAAGTCTTGAATATAAGCATCATAATAAGCTTTTTCTTTTGTTTGCTGAACTTGCCTTTGATATTCAAGTTGTTGTTGTCTTAAAAGTTCCTCTTGATATTCGTTTGAAATATTATTAACATTTTCATTTAATAAATTTTCAGTATTAGGCTCTTTTCTTGCTAATTCTAAATCATATTGTTTTCTTTTTTCTTCATTAGATAAAACTTCATAAGCTTCATTAATTAGTTTCAATTTTTCTTCGTATATATGTTTTACACTTTCATCTTGTAAATCAGGATGATACTTTTTTGCTAATGTTGTATATGCTTTTTTTATAATCTCTGGCGATGCATTTTTATCTATTTCTAATATTTTATAATAATTCTTTTCCATAGTTAACTCCTATATAATAAAAACAATTTTTGTAAAGTCTAATATTTTTATTTTAGAAAAAGTATAATTGTTAATATTTTTTCTACTATTATACATATCTAATATTTCATTTACAATAATTGAATAACCTATACTATTTGGATGTAGATTTGTATTAAAATTGGTTAAACTTATTTTTACATTTGTATTTCTTATTTTAGTATACAATAATACAGGGAGTAACGCAAGATATTTTATATCTAGAATTTTTGAGCTTGAATATTTTTTAAAGGTTTTTTTAAAATTAATTTTAAACTATACTATTATGTTAATAGTTTGACAGTTAATTATATAAAAAGTGTTTGTTTTTTTTGTAAAATATTTTATAATTTAGGAGAATAATGTAAAAAGTTAGGAGGTAATGGTTTGAAAAGAAGTAAAATAACGAAAATTCTTTATATTATTTTAGTATTATTTATGATATCAACAGCTTTTTCAAATGTGTTATGTGCGGATGGTGATTTATTAGACCCAAATTCTATGACAGGAAAATCAACTAGTACATCTGCTAAAGCAGGATCTTTAATGAATCAAGTGTTAGGTATAGTACAAGTTGTTGCCATGGGTATAGCTGTAATAATGCTAGTAGTTTTAGCTATAAAATATATCTCAGCAGCACCAGGAGAAAAAGCAGATATAAAGAAAGGTATGATGATTTATGTAGTAGGAGCTCTATTATTATTTGGAGCTACTGGAATATTACAAATAATAAAGACTTTAGCCCAAGGCGATGCACAATTATAAAACTTAAGAATAAGAAAAGGTCGTTGTAAAAAATGGCCTTTTTTGTTAATTGGAGGATATAAATGAGAAATAAATTATTGATTATATTGGTTGTTGTTTTGCTGATTTCTTTAATATTACCATATAATAGCTTTTCAATAAATACAGATATGTATAAGAACTTTTCAAGAAATCCAGAAGGAGGAGATTCTATTACCAATATTGGAGGAAATATATTAGGAATAGTACAAGTAGTGGGAATAGGGATTGCAACAATAATGCTAATAGTAATAGGAATTAAATATATAACTGCAAGTCCACAAGAGAAAAGTCAATTGAAAGAAACATTAGTACCATATGTTATAGGAGCCATATTGCTATTTGGAGCAAGTGGAATATTATCTATAGTAGTAAAATTTGTAAGAGAGCTATAATAGCTAAAATACAAACAAATTAAATAACAGAGAATGTAAGAAAGAGAGAAAAAGGCAATGAAAAGAAAAGTTATGTTTATAAATATAATTTTAATA
>CAQRYF010000009.1 GCA_948875265.1 uncultured Clostridia bacterium | reverse complement strand
TATATTAATTTCTTTATATCATAAAAAAAATATAATTTCTAGTAATTTCGTTAATTTAGGTATATTTAAATTAATAAACCAATATCTTTTTAATGGTGATATTTTGAGAAAAACAAAAATTTTCTTTATTAATGGAATTATATTAACAATTACTGCTTTCATTATGAAAAGCATTGGCATGGTATTTAATTTATATATTTCTAATAAAATAGGATCAGAAGCGGTTGGAGTATTTAGTTTAGTTATGTCTGTATACTTATTTGCAGTTACTTTAGCAACTTCTGGATTAGCTATTGCTTGTACATGCATTGTTTCAGAACAATTTGCTAAAGGAAACTATTTTGATGGATTAAAAGCTGTTAAAAGTTGCCTTCTATTTGCACTATTATTAGGACTAGGAAGTAGTATACTTGTTTTACTATTTTCTAATATAATCTCTCATAATTGGCTAAAATCCATGATATCCTCTATTCCTCTTTACCTAATTTCTATAGGACTACCTTTTATTGCTATTTCTAGTGTTATAAATGGATATTTTTCTGCTGTAAGAAAAGGATATAAAAGTGCCTTTTCTCAAGTATTTGAACTGTTTATAAAAATACTTGCTACTATCTTGTTATTAAATTTTTATGTTAGTAAAACTGTAGAATCAATTTGTATTTGTTTAATATTAGCAGATGTAATATCTGAGATTTGTTCTTGTTGCTTATTAGTTATTTTATATAAAATTGATAAAATTAAATATTGCACAAGAGCTATTAATAATATTACATTTAAAAAGAAAATCTTAAAAATTACTCTTCCTGTTTCTATTACTTCTTATATTCGTTCTGGCTTATCTGCTTTAAAGCAATTTATTATACCCAGTAGATTAGTATTATTTGGGTTGCCTTATAGTATAGCATTATCTGAATACGGAAAAATCAATGGAATGACAATGTCTATTCTTCTATTTCCTAATGTTTTTATCATGTCATTTAGCAATTTACTCATTCCTGAATTTTCTAGCTTAATAACCAAACAATATAAAAAGAGAATATTAGAAGTCTGTCAAAAAGTTTTCTTAATCACTTCTATATTCTCTATTAGTGTTTCTATAATTTTCTTTTTATTTGCCAATGAAATTAGCCTTATGGTATTTAAGAATTTAGAATGTGCTAAATACATCAAAATCCTTTCTCCTCTTATTTTATTTATGTATCCAGATAATATAATAGATAGTATGTTAAAAGGCTTAAATAAACAATTTGGTGTTATGTTTTGTAATATCTTAGACTTAATATTAATGATTGGTATTCTATACTTTTTCTTACCTATATTAGGTTTATCAGGCTATCTTTTAGCTATTATGATTAGTGAAATATTTAATTTTTGTATTAGCTATCTTCAACTTTACAAAGCAATTGGTTTTAAAATGTCCATACCAATTACTAGTTGCTATTTATTTTTCCTAGCTTTAGGATTTTATGAAATTGCAATAGTTTTATAGTATTTTTAAAATTATCTTATTATTACATAATACAATCTATGCACAAAAGTCAAACGACTTTCGTGCATTCCTTCACATTTTTCAAACGACTTTTGTGTTTTTCCTGAACTTATAATTAAAATGATACTTAAAATATTTTCACAATTATCTAATATGCTTCTATTATAAATTTTATTAAATCTTTTCAAACCTTTTATTAACTATATTCCAATTTAAAATATTCCAAAAAGCTTGAATGTAATCTGGTCTGTTTGTTGTGTATTGTAGATAATAAGAATGTTCCCACATATCTAATACTAGAAGCGGTTTACATCCCCATAGAGTTAAATTTTGATGTTTTTCACATTGTAATATTTCTAATTTATTCCATCTTGGAACCCAGACTAAAATACACCAGCCTGATGCTTCTACTGCTTTACTAGCCTCAATAAATTGAGCTTTAAACATGTCATAACTTCCAAAATCTTTTGTTATTTGTTTCATTAAATTAATATCTGGTTCTGTTGGCACTGCTATTCCCATATTTTCAAAAAATAGTTCATGTAATATTGCTCCAGATCCATAAAAACTTAAATCTCTTTCAAGACATTTTATACTTGAAAAATCATTTGTATTACGTGCCTTTTGTAATTTTTCTTCTGTCTTATTAGTATTGTCAACATATCCTTTATATAAAACATTATAATGTAAATCTAATGTTTTAGCAGAATAATATGGTTCTAAAGCATTTATTGGATATGGCAATTCAATCATTTTTAACATAAAAAAACCTCCTAAAATTTTATACTTATAGTATATTCATTTTAGGAGATTTATATTATTTATGTAGTCCTTCTTTTTTATATTTCATTCTTTTTTCTTTTCTTTCTTTCTTTTTATTATTTATCCTAGAATTATACCAGTAATTTAATAAAATTACTATAATTAAGATCAATAATGTTATTTTACTTTTTAATATTTTTATAACTATTCCAAATCCATTTATTTTAAATTTATATACTCCTTCAATTTGAGAATATGTTACTTTTTCTTTATCTTCTGAATTATTATTATCACCCTTTGTAGCATATTTAGTAATTCCATTTTTTTCTTCAATTCTAACTATTCTATGTGTTGTAATGCTATCACCATCTTTAAAAGATATAATATCATTTACTTTTATTTTTTCCTTATTTAATTCCTTCACAAATATAGCATCGCCAACATGTATAGTAGGTTCCATGCTTCCAGATACTATTATATAACTTTTCAAGCCAAAAAAGTCAGGTGTTTTATCTGGATTTATAAATGATTTAAAAATCAAGGTAAGATTAAATATAATTATCGGTATAAGTACTATATATAATATAATGCTTAAAATTTTCATAGCAATATGTATTCTCGTATCTTCTTTATTGATTTTATTTACTTTATACATTTTGTACCTTTTTCTCCTTTTCTTAAGTAACTTCAAGTATAATTTTAACACAATTCATTTTCACTTACAATAAACATTTTCATTATGTAATATAAATGTAATATTTTTTTACATGTTTTTTATTTACTTTACTTATTATTGAAGTTATAATAAATATTGAATACTAAAGATACGGAGGATATTATGCTTTTTTATGATTTTACTACTTTAGATGATTTTATAAAAAACAATTTAATTGTTAATATTAAAGAAGAAAAAGATAAATTAGAAAATACTATAAATCTAATTAATGATAAAAAAAATAATCTTAGGAATGTAACAACAAATATGATAGCTGTTACAAATACAGTTGATAAAAATGAGGTAAATGATTTTCGTGATACTGTCTCTACATTAAAATCTTCTTTCGAAGATATTGAAAAGATAGAAATCCTTGCAAACACTTTACTAAGTTCGTTAAATAATATATTAGATTTATATAACAATAATTTAGAACTTAATTATAATGAAATTAAAGCTGAATTAATCGAATATAATAAAAAAAGTGATGAATTATCTAATGATATCTTTGCTTTTGAGAAAAATATCAGCTCTGTTCTTGATTATGCAATAGAATTATCAGTTACAAGTTCAAATAATAATCTTAATAATCATATATCAAAAGACGAGTTGAATGCTTTAAACGAGTTTAATTTATTAAAAGATAACAATACATTAATAATATCTGAAAAAAGACAGTTAGCATATTTACCTTATATATGTTCAGAAGTTGAAAAAATATATAAAAACTCTAATGGTAAATATTCTTCTACACAAGATGTTATTGATAAATTATATATATTACCATTAAGCAAATTCAAGAATTCTTCTATTTCAAGATTTAGAGAAAGCTTTAATTTAATCAGAAACAAAGAAAACGGATCTATAATAAGAGCTTTAGATTTGGGATTAGAATTAATGTTTAAATATAACCTTAACCCTATTGTAATAGCAGCTTGTAGGAACTTAGACGAACTAGATATATATTTAGATTGTTTAGAATCAAAAGAATTATTTGATTTTAACTGTTTTGAAATAAAATTTGAAGTTTCTCCACAGATTTCAAAAAATAAAAATGTAGGAATATAAATTCTGTTCCTATGTTTTTATTTTTTCCATTTATAATATAAGTTTTTTTGCACACACTAAAAGAGGAATATATATTATTATGGAGAGAAAAATGATTCAAATTCTTGATACAAATACTAACAATAATAAAGTCAAAAAATCAAATAAAGTTAAAAAAATTTTTTTATTCAAATTTCAGTTTATAATATCAACTACAATTGCAATTATTTTAATAATTATATCTTTATTATATTTTTCATCTTTAAATAAGAATGAAAATATATCAAGTACAATATTAGATAATTATAGTGTTTACAAATTATATTCTGAAAATTCATCTGTTATAGAAAAAAGTGAAAGTGATTTATTTGGAATAATAGAAATACCAAAAATCAAAATATATTATCCAGTATTTTCCCATTTGAGTGAGGATTTACTAAAAATTTCCCCTTGTAAATTTTATGGTAATACACCAGATAAAGATAGTAATATTTGTATTGCAGGTCATAACTATAATAATACATTATTTTTTAGTAAAATAAATATTCTTAAGGAAAACGATGAGATTTATATTTATGATAATTTAGGAAACAAATACATTTATTTTGTATTTGATATTTATGAAGTTAAAGATACAGATTTATCTCCTATTTTTGATTATAATAATAAATCAAAAGAATTAACATTAATAACTTGTAATAATTTAAATAATAATAGAATAATAGTAAAGGCAAAACAATAAAGAAGCCTCTTAATATTTAAAGCTTCTTTATTTATATTTTATTATTATTCAATTAAATATTTTTATACTCTTTTATTTTTTTGTATGCATATACAGATGATATTGCAAATATAACTACTAACATTGCAACAGGAACTGAATCTGCTATACCTGTTTTTGGTAAATTATTAGTATTATATACACTTGAGTTGTTTGTGTTATTTGTATTATTTGTTTTATTAGTATTCAATGTATTATTTACATTATTAGTATTAGTATTGTTTAATGAATTGTTTGAATTGTTTGTATTGTTTGTATTTCCTCCGTCTAAAGTTTCAGATAAATCAGCAAACCCATCATCTCCATCTGCTGCAAAAACACTTGCACTAAACATTATTAACATTGTAACAATTAATAAAATTGAAAATATTTTAATTAAATTTGATTTTTTCATATTATTGATTCTCCTTACTTCTTTATTAGTATTCTTATAACCACTCTATATTATACTACTTTTTTAAATATATTTCAAGTAATTATTACAAAATACCTATTCTTTTGTTCTTCAATATTATTTTATACTTAAAAAATATATAAGTCAATATATTTTTTATTTTTTTATTTTACATTTTTATTACAAAATGATTACAATTTTTCTAAATTTAAACATTAAATTTAAATAATACAATATCACCATCTTGCATTATATATTCCTTTCCTTCTGAGCGAACTAATCCCTTTTCTTTAGCAGCTGTCATAGAACCTTCTTTTATCAAATCATCATAAGATACTACTTCTGCCTTTATAAATCCTCTTTCAATATCAGAATGTATCTTACCTGCAGCCTGTGGCGCTTTTGTTCCTTTTTTTATTGTCCAAGCTCTAACTTCTGGTTCTCCTGCTGTTAAAAATGACATTAGACCTAATAAATCATAACTTCTTTTAATAACCTTATCTAACCCGGATTCTTCTAATCCTAAAGCTTCAAGCATTTCGTTTTTATCTTCATCTTCTAATCCTGATAATTCTTCTTCTATTTTCACGCATAACGGAATTACCTCTGCATTCTCTCTTGCAGCATATTCTTTTACCTTTAAGACCATTTCATCATTTTCAGCACTTTCTATTTGTTCTTCTGAAATATTGGCTATATATAAAATTGGCTTTGTGGTCAATAAAAACATATCTTTTACTAGAATTTTCTCATCATCATTAAACTCTATAGCTCTTGCAGATATTCCATTTTCTAAACTTTCTTTTATTTTTTCTAACAAATCTATTTCTTCTTGATATTTTTTATCTGCTTTCAAATTTTTTCTCGCTTTGTCTAATCTCTTATTTATAGTTTCAATATCAGCAAATATTAATTCTAAATTTATAGTTTCAATATCTCTTATTGGATCCACATTACCATCAACATGAACCACATTACCATCTTCAAAACATCTTACAACTTCTACTATTGCATCTGTTTCACGAATATGAGACAAAAACTTATTTCCTAATCCTTCTCCCTTACTCGCTCCTTTTACTAATCCTGCAATATCAACAAATTCAATAACAGCATGAGTTGTCTTTTGTGGATTATACATTTTAGTTAATTTATCCAATCTCTCATCTGGTACTGGAACCACTCCAACATTTGGCTCTATTGTGCAAAATGGATAATTCGCACATTCTGCTCCAGCTTTTGTTATACTATTAAACATTGTACTCTTCCCCACATTTGGAAGACCCACTATTCCTAATTTCATCTTTTCCTCCTTTTTGTCCTTTGGTGTCCTTTTGGGGACGTTTCTGTTTGGGACATTTTCATCACTATCCAGGACACAGTTCTTATTTAATTTTATTATCTATTTCTTCTAATACTTTTTCTTTAAAATCTTCTACTCTCATAACACCTAAATCACCATCTTTATGAGAACGCACTGCAACCAAATTCTCGCTAGCTTCTTTTTGTCCAACTACTACCATATATGGTATTTTTTGAAGCTGTGCTTCACGAATTTTATATCCTGTTTTTTCATTTCTATCATCAACTTCTACACGAATTCCTTCTTTTATTAATTCATCTTTAACTTTATGAGCATATTCATGTTGGTTATCTGTAATTGGAAGAATTTTAACTTGTGTAGGAGCAAGCCATACTGGTAAATTTCCTTTTGTTTCTTCAATTAAAAATGATATAAATCTATCAGAAGAACCTAATATTGCTCTATGAATTACAACAGGTCTATGTTTTTGTCCATCTTCACCTATATATGATAAATCAAATCTTTCAGGAAGAGCAAAATCCAATTGACATGTTGGTATTGTTACATCATGTCCTAATGCTGTTTTTATTTGAATATCTATTTTAGGTCCGTAGAATGCTGCTTCTCCTTCTGCTTCATAAAAATCAATATTTAAATCTTTTAAAATTTCTCTTAATTGTTCTTCTGCTGTCTCCCACATTTCATCATTGTCTATATATTTAGACTTTTCTTTACTTCTTAGTGAAAGTCTAAAAGCAAAATCTTCTTTTTTAAAGCCAAAATCTTTCATGTATACTTCAAATATTAAATTTAAAACTTTTCCTACTTCTTCTTTTATCTGGTCAGGTCTCACAAATAAATGAGCATCATTTTGGCACATTTGTCTAACACGTTCTAATCCACATACTGCTCCTGAATTTTCATATCTAAAGTCATGAGCAAGTTCTCCGATTTTTATAGGCAAATCTTTATATGAGTGCATAGAATTTTTATACACTAACATATGATGTGGACAATTCATTGGTCTTAATACCATTTCTTCATAATCCATTTTCATTACTGGAAACATATCTTCCTTATAATGATCCCAATGTCCACTTGTTTTATATAAATCAACTGTAGCAAGTGATGGTGTATATACATGTTGATATCCAAGTCTTAACTCTTTATCTTGAATATATCTTTCAAGCAATCTTCTTATCGTTGCCCCATTTGGTAAATACATTGGTAGACCTGAGCCTACTAGTGGATGTGTCATGAATAAATTTAAATCTTTTCCTATCTTTCTGTGGTCTCTTTGTTTTGCTTCTTCTAAAAGCTGTAAATATTCTTCTAGTTGACTAGCTTTTGGAAATGATATTCCATAAATTCTCTGTAGCATTTTATTGTTTTCGTTTCCTCTCCAATATGCTCCTGAAGAAGATAATATTTTAACTGCTTTTACTTTTCCAGTACTTGCTAAATGTGGTCCTGCACATAAATCTGTAAAATCTCCTTGTTTATAAAAACTAATTTCTTCCCCTTCTGGTAATTCTTCAATTAACTCTTGTTTATATGGTTGTCCTTCCATTAGTTTTAAAGCCTCTTGTTTTGTTAGAGAAAATCGCTCTATCTCCATGTTTTCTTTTATAATTTTTTTCATCTCAGCTTCTATATTTATTTTATCCTCATCTGTAAATGGATTTTCCACATCAAAATCATAATAAAATCCATTATCAATAGATGGTCCTATTGCAAATTTAACGTTTGGAAATATTCTTTTTACAGCCTGTGCCATAATATGTGATGTTGTATGCCAATAAGCCTTTTTTCCTTCTATATCATCATCCTGAAAAGTGTGTATAACTAAGTTGCAATCATCTTCTAATTCATATCTTAAATCTTTAATTTCACCATTAACCTCACCACATGTAGCAACCCTTGCTAGTCCTTCACTGATTTTCTTTGCAACTTCTAATATAGAAGAACTTTTTTCTACTTCTATAACAGACCCATCCTTCAAACTAACTTTAATCATAAAAATTCCTCCTTCTTTTGATGATGATTTTTTCCTCCGTCCCAAAAATCATCAAAAAACACTCCATGGATATTATTTTATCCATAGGAGTGCATTTTACACGGTTCCATCCTAATTTTAACTTAATTAAAGATTATAACGTATCTTAGACGTCTAGCTTATTCACTAGAAACTTTGAAGAGGTAGTTTTTCAAATATGTTTTCTTAAATTGACTTCCAGCCTATGGTCAATTTTCTCTTGAAGTAACCTTTATTTTACTTTTTCTCTTACTGTTTTTTGCTAATTTTACTTATGTATACAATTTTAATACTTTTTATAAAAAAAGTCAATAGAATTTATTTACTTTTTTCTGATATTAGGTTATAATAATTAATGCATTTAGATGTGCTTTAAATGCGAAAAAATTGTAACAAAAGAAATGTAACTAAAAACATGCTTCTATAGCTCAGTTGGTAGAGTGCAGCCTTGGTAAGGCTGAGGTCACCGGTTCAATCCCGGTTAGAAGCCCCAAAATAATAACGGAACTAGTTTGATAGTTCCGTTATTATTCTGTTATTATTTTATTATTATTTTTATGACTGTTTTTATATATTATTGTCATTAAACATATTTTTAATTGCTTTTTTCCTTATTCTTTGAATTGCATTATCTACTGATTTTACTGGTGAATCTAACTTTTGAGCTATTGTTACATAGCTTTCTCCTTTTATAAATCTATCTAACACTTGTTTTTCAAATTTACTTAATGATTTGTTTACTGCGTTTTCTACTTCTTGATAATATTCTTTTTTCATTATTGTTTCTAATGGATCTTCTATTGTTTTACTATTAAAGGTATCTATTAATTCAACACTATCATCTTCATTATTTTCATAGGCTGCATTGTTTAATGATAAATACGAGTTTAAAGGCATATGTTTTTGTCTATTTGAACTTTTTATTGCTGTTATTAATTGACGTTCTATACATATATTAGCAAATGACTTAAATGAACTTTGTTTATCTTCATTATAATTTTTAATTGCTTTAAATAGTCCTATCATTCCTTCTTGCACTATATCTTCTCTCTCAGCACCTATCATAAAATACTTTCCAACTTTTATATTTACAAGTTCTTTGTATTTTTCCAATAAATATGATAGTGAACTTTCATCTCCTTGTTTTATTTGAGATATTATTTGTTCATCTGTTAGGTTGCTATATTTATCTGTTGTGTAAAATACATTCTTGTTTTGCATTCGTCAAGATACCTCCAAATGTGCTTTTTTAGTATTATATATGTCAAAATCAGTAATGTCAAGCAATTAAGAAGAAAAAGTAAGAAATAGTTTTAAATTTATTTCTTACTCATCAAATCATTTATTCAATTCTTGTTTTAACATTTTCCATACTTCGTCAGATTCCATACCTTTTTGCCAAGAACCTACTCCTGCTAAATTATTTTCTGTAATTAAAGATACTTTTTCTTTAAGAGATTTAATATCTTCAATCCAAATTTGTTTTTTGCTATCCCCATCAGTATATTCTACATAATTTTGTTTTAAATCATCATTCCATTTTTTGTTTGCGCCTTCTGGAATTACTTTATCAATATTTTTCATGAATACCGTCTTGCTACTAACATTTCCTTCAGAATCAGTTGTCCAAACTCTAGTATAGAAAGGTATAGCTAGAATAATTTTATCTGAATCTATTTCTTCTGTTTGTAAAAATTTATTTAAACTTAATTTTACCCAGTCATATCCAGCTGTTGTTCCTGGTTTTTTGCTTGATATTCCATATTGGTCATATGCCATAAAAACAATATAGTCTGCTACATCTCCTATTACATTTCTATCAAAACACATTGACCAGGTCTCTCCACCATCTGGCGCTGTTACATCAACAGATGTGACTAATCCAATTTCTTTTAATCTTGGTGTAAGTTCTATTATAAATCTTGAATACATATCTTTATCTTCTTGCTTCATATTTTCAAAATCAACATTAATTCCATCAATTCCGTATTTAACACATTTATCTACAATACTTTCTATTAATTGTTGCCTTAATTTATAACTATTCATAATCTTAGATGTTATAGATAAACTATCTTTTGCTGCTTCAGCATTTGAAATCATTGGCCATACTTTATAACCATTTTCATGTGCCCATTCAATATATTTCTTTCCACTATCTCCTATATTTTCACGTAAATTACCATTTTTATCAATATAGAAAAATGCAGGTGAAACTACATTAACACCTTCAATACTTGTCCCCTCTCGTGATGGTGCAGAACCTACTTCTGAATAATAATCCCAAGTTAAATTAATTTTTCCTTTAACTTGTTTTTCTTCTTCCATGTTTTCTCTTACAGCAAATTCATTTTCTATTTTATTAGATTTTATATATCCTACTTTTCCATTTGAAGTTCTAATCTTCGCATGTCCTTTATCTTTAGATACAACTATTACAGTATCTCCTTTTTTTATTCTATCTACAGTTTTAGCAATAAAATTTGTTGAAGATTTAACAGATATATTTGATGTTACTATTGCCTTTTTTTGTTCTCTTTCTAAAGAATCCATTGTTACAACTTTTGTATTTTGAATATTTTGAATTTCTATATCATAAACATCTTTCATTTCTGATATTGGTAGATATATTGTTCCTTCTTTTTCTATTGCATGTGCATAAATTTTTTTATTGGATCCATTAATATTAATTATATTTTTTTCAAATCCAACTGCTGCTATCTTTTTTTCATAAGTTGTTATAATTTGATTTGTTTCTTTCTCTTCATATATATGTTTATCAAAGAAGTTTGCTATATCTTGTTTAGATAAATATATTACATCATTTTCTATTAAGACATCATTTTTTAAATTTGATGTTACATTTTTATTGTTTATTACCAAATTTGTTGTTTTGTTTTTATCTAAAACAATAAATTCATTAGCAATAAGTCCAATTATAAAGATTACTATTATGGCTACAATAGTTAAAAATGTTTTTATTATATTCTTTTTCTTCTTTTCTATTTCCTCTTTTGTCATTCTCTTTTTAGGTTTTTGAGTATTTTCTACTATTCTTTTTCCTTTTCTCATATATCTTTTGCTCCTTATTTTTATTCTTACTTTCTTACTATATCATAAATTATATCTTTAGCAAATAAATTTTATAAAATTTTAATATTATTTCTTTAGAGTTCTCAAATAATCTTTTTGTTCAGCTGTAATTCTATATGATTCTATAGCTTTTTGTAATGACTTGTTATAAGTAAACTTGTCTAAATTACATATATCTAAGTATTTCAAAGTTTTATCATAAAACTTGATTAAACATACTGAGATAGCCCATGCAACTGCCATTTGTACATAATATTCTTGATTTTTTATATTATCAAAAATTTGTAAATCTTTTTCTATATATTCTTCATCTATATAATAATTCAAAATCATTACTACAGCAAATCTAATTTCGAATTCTTTATCAGATTTTAAATAACTTTGAATAAAATCCCACATTTCTTTTTTGTATTTTTTAGTTATTTTTAATCCAGCACAAAATGTATCACATACAGCCCAATTATCTATTTTCGGAACAAATTCTTTAATATAATCGAATATTATATTAATATCCTGTTTTTTATCTAGACCTATTAACATTCCCTGTAACATAATTTCTTCATAATATTCGTTATCTATATTTTCTAATAGTTCTTTTAATGTATTTTCTTTTATTAATTCTTTAGCATAATTTCTTAATACTGGCACTCTTATTCCTATTATATTATCTGTCCCTGGACATAACCCAGAATGAAATTCTTTATATTTTTTATCTGATAAATCCATTAATTTACTTTTTATTTCTTCTTTCATATTTCTCTCCTATTTTTTATAATTTATCTAAATTATACCATAAAATTTAAACAAGTGGCTATAAAAGACCACTTGTTTTTGGCAGTATTTGTTTTTATTATTTTTTATTTTTCCGAGTTATTATCTTATTTATAACAGAAGCAATAAAAAGAAGTATATTTGAAAATATAAAAATACTAATATATAAACTCATTGCTAATAATGATGTTACAACCATAACTCTTACTATACCATCAAAATTCTCTTTTTTTTGAGTTTCAGAATGTCTTTTCACTTCATAACTTTGATTAGATTCTCCATAATTTTCTACTTCTATCTCTATTGTTGCTTTATCACTATGTAATTCCATTTCAAAATCATTGGACTCACTATCATAATCATTAATAGTAAATCTATAATCAGTCTCAAAATTATGGTTCAAAATCATTTTCTCTGCTTCATCTTCAAGATTTTGATACTCTTGTTCAGGATACGGATAAAAGAAAACTCCCCACCAATTGTTAATGGTAAAACTACAACATATTATAATGAAACTTATTATAAATGATATAATACCAGTAGCAAACCAATGCTCATCACAAACGCTATTCCGAATATCTTTAATTTTTTGATACATAGATTCTCCTTTGTTCTAATTAGAAGTTGTTGCTATTCCCTATATGTCTAACTTAAGCTACTGCCTTACTTAAGTGTTTCCTAAGGATAAAATATTAAAGTCACATTGAGATTATAGCATATTTTACATAATCCAGCAATACTTGACAGCGTAAAAAATAAGGAAGTTACTAAAACCTTCTTATTTAACAATGGCATATTTTGTTATTATTTTTAATTATCCAAAGAAGGGATTAAAAGAACGTCCCTTAATCCCTCATCTTAAAATTCTTATTGTGTTAAATATTGTAATTAATGTAGTTCCTACATCTGCAAATACTGCTTCCCACATGTCTGCTATTCCAAATAAGCTAAATAATAGTATTAGTAATTTTACTCCTATTGAAAATGTTAGGTTCTGTTTTATGATTTTGTTTGTCTTTTTTGATGTATTTATAGCCTCTAATATTTTTCCTAATTCATCTGTCATAATTACCATATCAGATGCTTCTATAGCTGAACTTGAACCAATTCCTCCCATCGAGATTCCTATATCTGCTCTTGCAAGTACTGGACTATCATTAATTCCATCTCCCACATAAGCAACTTTTTTATTAGAATTTTGCTTTTGCTCTAATATTTTCTCAAGTTCTGCATATTTATTTTGTGGTAACATTTCAGCTTTCACTTCATTAATTCCTACTTCATTTGCTATTCTTATAGCCACTTCTTCTTTATCACCAGTAAACATCTTTGTTTTAATTCCAAGTTTTGAAAGTTCTCTCATTGTTTCTTTAGCATCTGGTTTAATTTCATCTGTTAATACTATACTTCCTATTACTTCATGTTCAACTTTAAGATACAAAATTGTTCCCTCTTGCTTTTCATCTTGTTCTTCTAAACCTACTAAAGCTTTATTTCCAATTTTTATAATTTCGTCTTTAAATTTATATTGTAATCCTTTTCCTGCTACTTCTTGAAATTCTTTTACTTGTTCTATATCTATTTTATCAATTCCTTCTTGTTGTATCCTTTTCAATATTGATTTAGCAATTGGATGATTTGAAAACCTCTCCCCCATAGCAAAATATCTCAAGATATCTCTTTCATTATAATTACTATTTAAACAATTAATTTCACTTACTGAAAAATTTCCTGTTGTAATAGTTCCTGTTTTATCAAATATAATTTCACCAATATCTTTTAATCCATCTAAATAATCACTACCTTTTACCAGTATTCCTTTTTTCGAAGCTTTTCCAATCCCACTAAAATAACTAAGTGGTACAGATATCGCAATTGAACATGGACAAGAAATAACCAAAAATATTAAAGCTTTATATACACTTTCACTATAAGTTACACCTTTAATTATTAAAGGCATCAATGTTCCAACAAGTAAAGCCAATATCATAACAACAGGTGTATAAATTTTAGCAGCTTTTGCCACAAATGTTTCTGTTTTAGCTTTTTTATCTGTCGCATTTTCCACTAAATTTAGTATTTGGTTTACAGTACTATTTTCGTAAATTTTTTCTACCTTAATTTCTAATAGCCCTTGTACATTAATTCCTCCAGAAAGCACATATGATTTTTCTTGAGCTTTAACCAAAGCACTCTCTCCAGTTAATGCTGAATTATCTATTTCTGCTTTACCTTTTATAACAACACCATCAAGCGGAATCCTTTCCCCTGTTTTTACTAAAATAATATCTCCTACTTTTACTTCTTCTGGATTAACTTGTTTTGCCTCTTCACCATTTTTCAAATTAGCATATTCTGGTTTAATATCCATCAAGTCAGTAATTGACTTACGAGTTTTGCTAACAGCTCTTGCCTCTAATATTTTACCAATTTCATATAAAACAATAACCATAACACCTTCCATAGACTTATCTACAAAACAAGCCCCTATAGATGATATCGTAATTAATGCATTTTCATCTAATACTTTATTCTTAGTAATTTGAATAAAGGCTTTCTTAGCCGTTCTAAAAAGTAATATTATTAAAGAAATAATAGTTGATATAATTCCAATATTTTTACCAAAACTCAAGTGAGTCCCCACAAAATAAACACAAATCCCTAAAATTAATCTAACAATATCAAAATTACTTCTCTCGGATTTTTGTTCTGCTTTATTTTCTGTTTTTTCATTATCATCAGTCACTATAACATCTGGCTCCAAACTATGAACAATATCTGAAACTTCTTCTTTTACCCCTTCTACTTTATTTGTTTTAAAAGACAATTTAGAAGTCGAAAAATTAACATTCACCTCTTCATATTCATCTATTTGAGCGATTTTATCCTCTATCTTTTTAGCACAATTAGCACAATCAAGTCCACTTAATGTATATCTATAACTCTTCAATATGTTCACGACCTTTCTTTACAATTTGTGAAATATGATCATCATCCAAGCTGTAATATACAACCTTTCCATCTTTTCTATACTTAACTAATTTTGATTGTTTTAAAATCCTTAACTGATGTGAAATTGCAGAATGCGTAGTACCTACAATATTAGCAATATCACATACACATAACTCATTCTCCATCAATGCATAAATAATTTTCATTCTTGTAGAATCAGCAAAAACCTTAAATAATTCTGCTAAATCATATATCAATCCATCTTCTGGCATTACATCCTTCACTTTCCTTACAGTATCCTCATGTATTACTGTAACCTCACATAACCCCTCTTCCATAAAACCTCCTTTTGTTGCCATTAGTTCCGTGTTTGTTTGACAACCCTATCTTATATTTATATTTTTACATATGAGCAACTATTCATATATTATGATAATTCTTTATTTATTATTTGTCAATATATTTTTTGAAAATTTATTACGAATTAAAAATAATGAATTAAAAATAAGATTTAATTCCCATTTTGAGACCCGACCCCAAAATGAGAATTTTTATTTCCAAACATCTTTTATTTGTTCTTCTGAAATTGGTCCTTTTCTTAAAATATGAGGGATTCCATCAATTACTTGTACAATGGTTGATGCAATACCAATTTTACTCTCTCCTCCATCTATAAAATAATCTACTTTCCCTTCAAAATCTTTTATAATCTTTTTTAAGTTTGTTACACTTGGTTTACTTGAGATATTACTACTTGATGTAGCTATTGGTACTCCTGCATAGTCTATTAATTTAAGAGTAATCTCATTTGCTGGTATACGAATTCCTACTGTTTCTTGATTACTTGTTGCTATATTGGGTACAATATCTTTTTTCTTTAATATAATAGTAAATGGTCCTGGAAAGAATTTTTCCATTAGTTTATACTCTAATTGTGTTATTTCTTTTGCAACTTGATTTACCATTTTCATATTACTTACTAATAGACTAATTGGCTTATTCAGGGGTCTTTCTTTTATATTATATATTCTTCTAACTGCATTTTCATCAAATACATTTGTACCTATACCATATACAGTTTCTGTTGGGAAAATTACAATTCCACCATCTTTTATAATTTCTGCTGGTTTTTTTAGCACATTAAAATTCAAATTTTCTTTTATATCTAAATATTCTTTCAAACTAAAACCCCTTTATTCTATTTCTAAAGATTTTTTATACAATAGTTCAATTTCTTTTTTATCTGGATTTGGCTTATCCCAATTTGTTCCAAAATTACTGTAAAAATCTAATAGTAATTCTAATTTTAACCAATCTCCTTCATATATAGTTTCTAAAATTCCAGCTATTCTATCTACCATAAATTTATTTAAAATCTTCATATCTTGCTGTGATAATTTTCCATTACCATGCATATCCTCTACTGGTCCATTTCTAAATATGTAATGTGTTAAAGCTTTTGAAATATTTTCTAGATTATCTCTATCAAATAATCTTTTCTTTGACTCAGCATTTAATCCTTGATATAAGTCTGATTCTATGATTTGTTTTCGTATAGAACTTCTCATATTTATATTCCATTTTTTTCTTTTATATGTTACTTTTGATTGACTTACATTGTATAAATCAGATACCATACTATCAGGAATATCTTCTTCAAAAAGTTCCTCTAATTCTTCTTTTGTTATTTTATCCCAATCTAACTTTTCTCCATTCTCTTTCTTATATTTTAATTTATTATATAGATTTTCACCCATATTACTTGTCACCTCTTTTGGTAATTTTAATTTTATTTCTTTTTCTTCCTATTTTCTTCAAATTCTTCCCATGACTTACTAAACTCATGATTAGCAAAAGTTTCTTTTAACCCTGTAATTTGTTTTAGTCTAATAATTTCATCTAGCTCCATTCCCAAATGTTTTGATATTTGCATTTCAGACCATCCATTTTGCGTTAATGTTAGAACAATATGTGACATATCAATAATTTGATGCGTTCCTCTAGCCCTATTATGTCTTATGGTGCTTGCCATACGATTTTCTAAATCTTTATCAATTGTAACAATTGGAATTTTATCTAAATGAAAATATTCTTTAGCACATCTATAACGATGAAATCCATCTACTACAATATAAATATCTTTATCTTTGTCATAATAAGTTACAATAGGTTGTGTGTATCCATCTTCCTCAATTGAATGTTTCAATAATTGCATCTCTGGAGGTGCTACTTTATTTGGGTTATAATCATTTGCAATTACTTTATCAATATCAACCATTTTTACATTTAATACTGGAAATTCTATTTTACTCATTTTACTATTTTGTCCTTTCTAAAAGTATTTTATTACTTATGCAATTGCTTCTTGTTTTTCCATATATATTGTAACAAAATTCTTATAATTTTGATTTTTACCAATCTTAAATCCACATCTTTCATAAACTTCTGTATATTGATTTGTTACAATGCTATAAGTAATATTATTTTCTTTTTTTATTTGTTTTAATATTTCTTCTAAATATTTTTCTTTGGTTGTATAAATATTTTTGATTATATTTTTACTAATTGATACAAAAGCCATTACCTTTTCTTCTTCTAAATATATATACCATTCCTTGTTTCTATCATCATAAATTCTATCATTTGTTTGCTTTTCTACTAATCTTGAACCAAAAAACCTTCCCATATATTGATAAAATTTCTCATCTTTATTTGTAATTTTAATAATCATCTTATTTTCTCCTTTCAACTACATTTTTGTTGAATTATTTTTTGTAATGTTTTATCATCTGTTCTAGTTGTTTTATTTAATAGATTGTCCCATTTATGTATTAACTCCATTAATTCTCTATCATCATTTTTAGTTTGAGCAAAAGATAACCTTCTTAAATAAAAATCGTTCTTCTCTATTGCTCTTGCTATCCTACGCCATGAAATGGCTTTTTTTTGACTTTCTAATTTACAATCTGCTGTGTCTGGAATATCCTTTATTTGAACTCCATACTTATTTTTATACCAAATCATAAATTTCTTAATTTTTCTATAATAATGTAACATTAGGTCTTTATTATAGATTCCTATGCTTTCTAATAAAAATACTGCATATTCTTGCCAAGACATAAACTCTGGTTTGCATGATTTAATATTACCAAGCGCTGTGGTTTTACAATATATATTTCCAAAGTTAACACCGATTAACTCTATTTAATACTTTGCTCCATGTGTCATATTCTAAAGCTTTAAATTGATTTAAACCATTTCTTTGATCATCTCCATATGGTTGACAAAGTCTTTGTTCATAAATACTTACACCATTTTTATACATTAATTCATAAATATAATTAAATTTTAAGTCTAGCTTACTTACTGCTCCCCAAATATCTTCTGTTGCCCAATCATAAATAGGATAAAAATTATAAACATCAATATGTTTTTCGTTTACTTTCAATTTGGTTGTCCAATGATAATTTTTAAATGTGACCTTTTTATTTTGGAAGGCAATAGTTCTAAATCTATTTAAGCTTTCATCTGTTCTAATACCTATCCCACATGCTACTTTTCCTTTATATTTATTTTGGTACCAACTAGCAAATTGAACAATAAATTCTTCAAACTCTTCTCCTTTTTTGAACCATGAAAATGGACAATTTTTTATATTTATACTATCCTCTGGCATGTCTCTTACCCATAAATGTTTACTTTCTTCTTCCCAACAAATCCATTTTGGTTGCAATACTGATACAGCATTTCTTAATGCAATTGGTAATGTAATATGATAAAAGTCTCTAATTTGTGATAATTTTTTTAATTCCTCAATATGTTCAATAGTATGTCGATATTGAGCTTCTAAATCAATAAATAATACATCAAATTTTTTATTCATTTTTTTTGCTACTTTGTTAGCTAGTTGCACCATAACTGAACTATCTTTTCCACCACTAACACTAAAATAAATATTATCAAAATTTTGGAACATTATTTCTAATCTTTCTATAGCGGCATCTAACACATTTTTTTCTAGATATTTTTTTGCCATTTAGTTTCCTCTTTTCTTTATTCCAAATTATACCATTTTTGGAATATTTTTGTAAAGTTTTGTCGAAAAAAATATTAGATAATAAAATTTGCACATATAAAAAGGCTAAATTTAATTAGCCTTTTTATAAAATATAGTTATTTTCCACATCCACAATTGTTATTATCAGAAATATTTTTCATATAGTTCATATCATTCATATAGAATTTCTTTTCTGCTAATTTATCTTGCACCATTCTAAGAGCTTCTCCAAATCTTTGGAAATGAACAACTTCTCTTTCTCTTAGATATCTTAATGGATCTAATACATCTGGATTATCTCTACATAAATCTATCAATTTTTCATAAGTCGCTCTGGCTTTTTGTTCAGCAGATAAGTCTTCCTGTAAATTTGCTATTGGGTCGCCTTTACAAGCTATATATGCAGCTGTAAATGGTACCCCTTGAGCTGATGCTGGATATACATCTACTCCATGTGGTGTGTGTTTGTAAACTATCCAAACAATAAAATTAAAAATAACTACTCATTTCTGTACAAGAAATTATAAAATAATATTCTGCTTAATCTAATTTTGAGAATTATATTAATAATAAGAAAAGAGTAACAAATTTATAAAAAGTCTATAAATGTTTATATATTAGCACTTATAGGCTTTTTCTATACTTCACTACACTTTAGTATTCACTTTACTATAGTGTAGTGTTTTTATTTTAGATTTTGGAGGTTTTAACAATGAAAAGAATTGAATATATAGAAAAAACAAATACCTTAATTGGTACAAAAAGAAAAGAATTAATAGATAAAGAAACTGGAGAGATTATTGAAGTAGATCAAATTACTAAAAAAGTTTATGGTCAAAAGAATTTTTGGAAATTGTATTTAAGTGATTTTCTTCATGTTTTAGATGGTATCGAAAATAAGCAAGTCGCTATTTTAAAGTATATTTTAGATAATACTCATCCAAGTACAAATATGTTTATAGGTACTTATAAAACAATACAGAAAAATACACATACATCTGAAGCTACTATTGCTAAAGTAATGAAAAAATTACAAAAGCAAAAATTTTTAGTAAAAATTCAAAATGGTCTTTGGCAAGTTAGTCCAAATATTATGATGAAAGGCAATGAAAATAAAAAACGATTATTATTAAACTATTTTAATACTGATGAATCTATTAATAATACAAATGAAAATTGATATTCTTATTTGTTTCTTAAACGGAAGCATGAAACCGATATGGGTTTCATATTCAAAAAATGTCTATTACATTTTTTGAAATAAAGGGTTGTAGGGAAAAGTATTTTCCATGCCATACTGACACTTTTATAAAAAGTGTTGTAGTATGTTATAACACTTCAAAGTGTTACCCCAAAAAGTTAATCAAGGAGGAATTAAAAAATGCCTTTTATACTCACATGATTGAACATGAATTTAAACTCGAACGAGGACAAGCTAATAATTCTGAACATGTATCTATTGAAACACTAAAGAAATTAACAGGCTTTAACGAAATAGATAATTTTTTAAAAACAGATTTCCCAAAGCCTATTGAAGTAGGTAATGTTCCAGATTTAATTAGTTCTAAATATGCTCATGAACAAATTATAGAACCTTTTAAAGAAGAAAATTTAAAACTTATTGAACAGAATATTTATCTAAAAAGAAATCTGTCAATGATTACAGAACAAGTAAAATTGCTGGATGATTGCGAAAAGGAAAATAGAAAACTAATAAAGGAAAATCGTAAATTGACTAAAGAAAATAAGAGGTTGCTAAAAGATATTGATTTATTTGATAGATTATTATCTACTTTACAAAATACAGTAAATAAATTTATTTCATGGGTTAGTTCTGTATTTAAAGTTTCAGAAGAATCTCTTATTAATACCTTTGAAGATGAAACAAATACTTTTATAAATCCAATGGAACAATTACTTACAGAAGATGAAAATTTAATGCTTGATTTAGAAAAAGAATATCAAAAGTAGTTTAATCATAACCACCCGTAAAACGCAATGTCAACAACTTAAGAAAAAATAGTGTAATTATCAAATAAAATAATTGCACTATTTTTTAGTTATAATAATGATTTTTGAAAAAAAGACCGCAAAAATCCTATTGACTTATGTATTCTTTTTTTAAAAACTTGTCTTATAATTAGTCCTATATTTGTTACTTGGTGACCATTTTCGTGTATTACTTCTTCTATTTTTTCTTATTATTGACACATATCTTTCCATTTCTTTTTCTAACAAATCTAATTCTTTTATAGCTTTTCTTCTATCTTTTATTAACATTATTTTTATATATTTTTCTTTAAATATTCCTATTGCTTTTCCTTCATTTATTTTATATTCATTTCCATTTTTGGATTTTATTTCTTTTCTTCCTGTATATAACATATCCTGTATTTGATTATAGACTACTATTTGAGCATAAATGTCCTGATATATGAATTGAGGTAAATTTCCTGTGAATTCTTCGATTTTTAGTTTATTTTTTATGCTATTATAAGATATTTCTACTTGCCACCTTTTTCCATATACTTCTTTTAAATCTTCTTTACAGAATTCATTTTTATTTAAGTTTGAGATTAAATATTCTGTTGTCTTTTCGTTTATTTCTATTTTCGTTATCCTTAATTTTATACCGCTCTTATCTTTTATTTCTTCATAAAATTCTGGCTTCGTTTTCTTAATTTTATTTAATCTAGCTGGTGTATATTTTATTGTAATAAATTCATCTTCTGTTTTCATTTCATCTCTTTCTTTTACATAGTCATTACTACTTAATCTCATTATAAATTTCTTTTTTCGATTTTCTAACCAATTAAATAATTCTATTGATGGATATCCTCTATCTAATATTATTAATTCTTTATTTTCTCCTAGTATTTCTTCTATTTCATATATATTTCTTTTGGCTAAAGTTGTTTCATTACTATCTACTCTATCTATTTCGACATCCAAAAAAAAGTGGTTTTCTACATCATAAATTCCAGATATTAATGCTCTAGCAGTTTTTCTTTTATGTTGATTTCCTTCACTTCCAAAAGTATTTCTATTTAATGGTGTGTTTGGTATTTCTACTTTAGATCCATCTATTGCACATAGTATATATCCGTTTTTCTTTTTTATGTATTTTGGTTTTGAATAAAAATCTTTTAAATATAGATTTTTCATTTCTTTAAATACATCTGGATTTAATATTCTTCTTTGTTTTAAATATGCTTCATCACTGTATTTCACGCATTTTTCTCCTTTTTTATTCAACTCAAAATCTCTTATCTCAAAAGAAACATTTTTTCCTTGTTTATTTAATGTCATTAAAAGTATATCATAAAAGGGTATTTTTCTTTTTCTACTAAAGCTATTTTGGTATTTCTCGTCTTTTAATCTACATCTTTTTCTTGTGTCATTATCATAAATAAAATTTTTTAAAATATTGCATCTATATTTTATATCTTTTTTCATTCGTATCCCTACCTAAATTATATCAAAAAAAGAAGAAATTTTATATATAAAAACTTCTTCTTTTTTCTTAAGTTGTTGACATTGCGTAAAACGGGTGGTTTGCTCTAAGCCTAGAAGGCTTTTGTCCTGGCACTTCAGGGCTTAAGCCCTACTGAATGGTCTGTCAACCGCATTTCTTCCTCAGGCTACCACTTAAGTGGTCCTAAGCCTTTTTTCATTTTTCTTTCTTTTTCCTTTTCCTCTTTTTCAAATGGGTCTACATACTCTTTGATACTAATTTGATCTGTTGCTATATCTTCTTGTAGTTGCTTCCTTATATATTCTTCTATTGCTTTTTTATTTTTGCCTACTGTATCCACATAATAGCCTGTACACCAAAAGTGCCTATTTCCATATTTATATTTTAAATTCGCATGTCTATCAAATATCATCAAGCTACTCTTTCCTTTTAAATATCCCATTATACTTGATACACTATACTTTAGTGGTATACTAACTAACATATGTATATGGTCAGGACATAGTTCTGCTTCTATGATTTCTACTCCCTTTTGCTCACATAATCGCCTTATTATTACTCCTATATCTTTTCTTATTTTCCCATATATCGCCATCCTTCTGTATTTTGGTGCAAATACTATATGATATTTGCAATTCCAAGCACTGTGTGCTAAACTATTTTTGTCTATTTTCATAGATAAATCTCCTCCTTTGATTTTTATTTTTGCGGTTGACCAAACCAACTATATTATATCAAAGGAGGAGATTTATTTTACTCATAGCTAGAAGCTTTTAGAACCCCACGTAAAACGTGGGGTTTTCATTAGCCAAAAATATAGTAGAGTTTCAAATTAAACTCTACTATATTTTTACCATATCCATAAGGTGCATACACTCTTATTTCACTTTCTATTTTCGTTACTCCTATAGCATGAACTGTAGCAATCCATTGGCTTATTGCATCTTCTGAATTTTTATATTGGTCTATTTCTTTATTTTCGTTATCTTTTTTCCATAAGTGCATTCTTGCTTCATTATGTACATCAAATTGATAATTTATATTCAACTTTTTAAAATACTCGACAATTTTATCTTCTAAAACTTGTTCATCTTCTTTAGAAAGGTTATTTTTATCGTAATAAATGACATCTATATCTTTTATTCCATAATTTAAAGGTTTATTATCGTAGTAATTCCATATTGTTTGAAATATTGAACCTGCTGCAATATAAAAATTGGGTAAATTAAGTTCACTTATGTAATTCAATATTAACATTAATTCTTTATTTTGTTTAATTATTTCAATAAATTTCTCGTTTTGTTCAAATATACTCTTATATTCCATTTGCATCACTTCCTAAAAATACTTTATACAGATTTATCTAATAATAATGCTTTCATAATACATTTCTTGAAAATCTGTTAGTAACTTTATTTCACTATCAGTAAAAGTTTTATTTTCTGGTACTATGACTAATTTATCATCATCATCATTTAATCTATGTATTACTGCAATACATTTTCCTCTATATTCTTTTAATGGTTTATATTCTCCTAAAATATAGCAATCTAGTTCTTCACCATCTCCACTAATTGTGTTTGGTATAAAACCATAATTTACTAAATATATATGATCTGAATATTTAGGATGGCAACTTCCAATTGGTCTATCTATTTTTACATATACTTCTTTTCCTATATATTCAATGGCATTTGCTTTTTCACTTTTTTGTTCCATCTTAAAATCTCCTATATAATAACTTTTCTAATTATATTTCATTTTTATATGTCAATCTGTTCTATATCAAGTAGTTCATTATCACTAAATGTTAGTTTTGTTATACTAGGTTCTTTTATTTCTATAATTTTATTGTTATATGTTAGTTTTACATTTTCATCTAATTTACACCAATTTGTTAATAAAAAACTAATTAATGCACCATGACTCACTAAAGCAATTCTTTTTCCATTATAGTCATGCAATATCATATTTATAAAATCAGTAGCTCTAGTAGTTACTTCATTACAACTTTCACCACCTAAACTTTTCCATTCTTTATTTAATAAATATTCTTGTACAATTCCATATTTTTTGTCTTTCATCCATTCTGCTATAATCCTTAAATCTCCTAGTTTTCTTTCGTTTAATCTACAATCTATATTCATTTTTATACTATTTTTATCTGCTATATATTTGGCTGTGCCTTTTGCTCTTGCATAACTACTGGTCCATAAAACATCTATATTTTGTAGTTCATCATTTTCACTCAATTTTTTTGCTTGTTGTTCACCATTAACAGATAAAATAAATTTTTCATTCATAATTTGAGTAGATTCATCTGTATTTTTTATTCCATTTTCTTCAAATTCTTCTGGATGTTTTATTAGATAAATAATAGTATCCATTAAAAATCCCCCTTTTCATAATTAAATGTATTTGATAAATACTATCATAAATAAACTTATTTTACAATATAAGCATTAATATTTTTTATTAAGGCGGTTATCACTTACTGTGCTAACCACCTTTTTCAATTATAAAATTTCAGTTTATTGTCAATTACAGAAATGGCATAAAGTAGATATATCAAGGAGCATAATCATTTTATACATTTCTTTCATTGACAATGTTCCTTTGAAGATACTTTTTAGAAAAAAGGGAAAAAAAATGGAATTGAATTTCTTATTATCTGATATTATACTTTAGTTAATCTTTAATTTTACTTTAGTTTTATTACTTTTTCTTAGTATTACTATGCCTAAAAGTTGTTAGTAAATTTTTGACTACTACAAAAAAGTAGTTTAGTGATACATTGTCAATGAAGAAAATTTATAAAATGATTATTCTTGCAAAGCCTCACTTCTTTATGCAATTTTCGTAATTGTACAATGTGATTGCATTTTATAATATGTTAATGGTGTTTAACAGAATATTTGTTAAACACCTTAACTGACAGAAAAAAGGAGTGATTTTATGTGTAATTCAAACAAAGATAAGATAATTCAAATGTACTATAATGAACATTTACGACCTACAGATATATCAAAAGTACTTAATATTGATAATGGTTATATTACAAGAATTATTAAATAAGATGAAAGATACCAAATGGAAAAAGGACAAAGAAAACAATTTAATAAACAAAAGAATAAAAAGCAAACTATTGCTTATATAAAAGAACTTAGACATTCACAAAAAGAGGAATATGAAATTTTACAATATCAATTAGCAATGGATTCAAAAATAGAATCTAAAAATTCAATTATTTCTAAAATCAATTTTAGAAAATACAACTCTAGTGCATATAACTATAATAGTAATAAAAAACAATTTGAGTTAGATAAATCTATCAATGCTCCCTATTGTTTTCCTAAAGTAATAAAATATTAAATTTTCTATTAAAGCCAAAGGGCTTTATTTTTTTGTTTTCACAAATACAAGTCCTTTAGAATACAGTAAAATAGGAGGATTTTGTATGTGTGAAAAAGTGAATTTTAATGTAATAGAAAAGAATAAAAATAGTAATATAGAAGATATTGTGAAAAGTATAGAAACAATTGTTAATAAGCTAATTGCAAATGAATTTATTAATTGTATTGATTAAGTCTACTTATTTTTGTATAATATGCTTGTACGAAATGAGTAGTTTACCGATTGGAGGGTAAACTTATGAAGGTTGCTATATATTGCAGACTTTCTCGTGAAGATGATGACAAACTTCATGAAAACGATGAAAGCGAAAGTATCCAAAATCAAAAATCTATGCTAATTAATTATGCAATAGAAAGGAGCTGGGATATTTATAATATTTACTGTGATGAGGACTATTCTGGAATTGACAGTGAAAGACCTGAATTTAATAAACTACTAGAAGATGCTAAAAATCATAAATTTGATATTGTACTCTGTAAAACACAAAGTAGATTTACTCGTGATATGGAAATTGTTGAAAGATACTTGCATAACAAATTTATTGAATGGAACATACGATTTGTAAGTCTTGTAGATCATGTTGATACTTTAGATAAAGGAAATAAAAAATCAAGGCAGATTAATGGTTTAGTTAATGAGTGGTATTTAGAGGATTTATCAGAAAATATTAGAAAAACATTTGACAGTAAAAGAAAACAAGGATTACATATTGGTTCTTTTGTATGTTATGGTTATAAAAGAAGTACAGAGAATAAAAATAAACTTATTATTGATACAGAGGTTTCTGATGTTATTAAATTAATCTTTAATCTTTATGAACAAGGAAATGGTGTTACGAAAATAGCTCAAATATTAAATGATAAAGGCATTCTAACACCTACTAAATATAAGCAATCACAAGGAATTAATTTTAAAAATCAAGGCAAAAATATTGACTATTGGTGTGAATCTACAGTCAGTAAAATACTGAAAAATGAAGTTTATATTGGTAATTTAGTACAAGGTTATAATAAAAAAGTAAGCTATAAATCTAAAAAAATGGTAAATCAGCCTAAATCAGAATGGATTATTGTAGAAAATACCCATGAATCTATTATTACTAAAGAACAATTCTACAAAGTTCAAGAAATTTTTAAAAGTAAAACAAGAAGATGTAAAAATGGTGAAGTTCATATATTTGCTAATAAGCTAGTATGTTTAGATTGTGGAACAAAACTTTACAAATGCAAAAATGATAGAGGTTATATTTATTTTTCTTGTAAAGGCTCAAAAAAATTATATGGTACTTGCACTCCACATTCTATTGGCTATGAAAATCTTAAAAATTTAGTTACTGAAAAAATTAAAGAGAAAATTTTAACATTTTATGACTTTGATAATATTTCTGATGAATTATTTGTTTCTAATGATAACTTAAATAAAGCTAAATTACTTGAAAACAAAAAAGAAACATTATCTAAAGATATGGAAAGTATTAATAAAGCGATAAAAGAATTGTATTTGAACAAGGTAAATGGAAAAGTTCCAGAAGATGTATTTGAAGATTTAAACTCCTCTTTCCTATCTGATAAGTCTATTAAGCAAAAAGAACTATCAAAAGTCAAAAATGATTTATCAAATTTAAAAGAAAAAGAATCAAACAGTAAATTTATAAAAGAACAAAAAGAAAAAATAATTAATCACTTTAAAGATTTTAAAGAGCTTAATTATGATATTGTTAATAGCTTTATAGATTATATTGAAATTGGAGAAAAAGACAAAAAAACAAATTCACAAGATGTTGTAATTCATTGGAATTTTTAGTATATTGTATAAATTTTACAAATTATTCACATAAAATTTGTAGTAATTTACCCAAGTTTATGATATACTATTTATAAATTTAAGAGAAAGGAGTTAAACTTTATGGCAGATGTAAAACAGCGAATGATAGATATTGTTAACTCTGTACCAGAAGATTATTTCGATGGTTTAGAACCAACTGAAATGGTATTTAAACTTATGATGGAATATATTAAAAGGTATGGTGAAGATGAAACAACTATTATTCCAGGTACTGATAAGCATTTTAATTATGAAACTTTAAAAGAAATGCTTGAAAATAAAAATCCAAATTAAAAGGAGGTCATCAAAATGGATTTTATGAAAAAAACTTTAAGTCAAGTTAATACGCAAGAAAATACTCTATATGATTTTATATATAATTTAGTTTTCTTCATATCATTAAAAGAAAGTGAAGATGATATAAAAAATGGTAGAGTTATGACTATTGAAGAATCGAAAGCGAGGTTGATGCAAAAATATGGAAATCTCAATATCGAATAGAGCTCAAAGTAATATTGAAAATATCACAGAGTTCACATTAAAGATTTCCACTAACTATGCTAATAGAGTTATAAATGAAATATACTCTACTATATACTCAATAAAAGATGCTCCATATATTGGAAGATATGTTCCTGAAATCTCGGACAAGCATTATCGAGAACGAATATGTGGAAATTATCGAATAATTTATGTTGTTTCAGAAAAACACAATACAATTTATATTAGATACATAATTAGTGGAAAACAAAATTCTAATTTATTTTTTGAAGTTCATAAAAAAGAAATTTTTAATTTTTTAAATCGTTTATTTAGTTAAATTCTTTTTGGATATATTCCAAACCCACCCCATGATCTGTATAATATGGTGCTAACCCTGCTTTTTCTATTTCTTCAATTGATGCTCCATCTGTTAATTGATGAACAATTGTACCTACCATTTCTAAGTGTGCTAATTCTTCTGTACCTATATCATTTAATATAGCCTTAGCTGTTTGATCTGGCATGCCAAATCTTTGTGACAAATATCTTAAAGATGCAGCAAGTTCACCATCAGGTCCACCATATTGAGATATAATTACTTTTGCTAAACGTGGATCTGGACATTTTATATTTATTGGATATTGTAAAGTTTTATTATAAGTCCACATTAATAATTCCCCCTTTCCCATGGCCAGTTTTCGTTTTGTTTGGAGGAACTATTTGTTTATACATAAAACAACATTCTTTTATGAATATATCTAAGAATGCTGTTTTTATTTGAATATTAATATATTATTTAATTAAAAATCTTCATTAATTTTTATTATTAGATTCTTGTATCAATTTGTCAAAATCAGATTGATACAATCTATCTTGTATTACTCTATATTTTTCAAATTCAGTTAATGCTTTTTCTTCAGCTATTTCATGTGATATTTTACCAGCATCTTTTAAAACATCTCTATCATCTGCTAATAAATATTTATCTATTCTGTTTGCCCAATCTTCCATAGTCATTGGGATATGTCGCTTTGCTCTTCTTTCTGCTAATTCTAAAAAGGCACTTACAATTCCTTCTAAATCTTCTATTTCATCTTTGGTTAAATAGTTTTTAGCAACTACAACATCAGATTCCATTATCTTTCCATCTGGGGAATTTTTCCACGTTGTTAGATTCATATGGTGTTTTGTACTGTCCACTCTATTATAAATTATTTCTGCTGCTGTTTGATGAGTTACAGCATAGTGCATTTTATTTTGAACTTTTTTGAAAAAATCTATTGTTATAGGTGATTTTTTATCATAATCAATTGCTGTAGCATATAAATCTGTTACCTTTTGATAAAATCTTCTTTCTGATAATCTTATTTCTCTAATTTCTTCTAATAATTTTTCAAAATAATCTTCATCTATAAAAGAACCATTTTTCATTCTCTCTTTATCTAAAACATAACCTTGAATGGTAAATTTTTTCAAAACTTGTGTTGCCCATCTTCTAAATTGTGTTGCTCTTAATGAATTTATTCTATATCCTACTGAAATAATTGCATCAAGATTGTAAAATTCAACATTCCTTTTCACATTACGTTTTCCTTCTTTTTGAACTAATTCCATTTTGGAATAAGTTGAATTTTTATCTAATTCTTGTTCATTATATATATTTATTAAATGCTTTGCTATTGCAGGTTGTTCAACATCAAATAATTCAGCCATTGCTTTTTGTGTCATCCATAAATTTTCATTTTCATATCTAACTTGAATACCTTTATCCTTTTCTTGCAATTTAAAAACTAAAAATTCTTCTGCACTGCTTCTTATATATAAATCTTTATTATCCAAATGATTATCCTCCTTTAAAAACCTTTGTTTGTATATTATAATATAATTATTTTGATGTCAATAGATTTTAAAAATTTTCTCAATAATAATTAATGAAGAAAATGATGCAGTAAATAAAATAATTAAAATTGCAAATAAAAATAATAAAACTTATATTTTAGCAATAGGAGCAATAACAAATGTAGCATTAGCAATAAAAAAAGAGCCTAACATAGTAGACAAAATAGAAGTTGTTTGGCTTGGAGGACATAACTTTTTAAGTAAAGATAATAAAGAATTTAATTTCAAACAAGATGTACAAGCTGTAAGAAGTGTTTTTGAATCAAAAGTAAAATTAACTATTATACCTTGTAAAAATGTAGCATCAAATTTAAGAACATCAATATATGAACTAGAACATTTTTTAAAAGGAAAAAGTGAATTATGCGACTACTTATGCCAAAGATTTTATAATGATGGTGTACATGGTATTCAAGAAAGAAGAGTTATTTGGGATATTAGTGTTATAGCTTATATGATTAACAAAGAATGGTTTGGCACAGAAGAAATTAGTTGTCCAAATATTAATGATGATACATCTTATGAGCTAACAAGCAATAACCATAAAATAACAGTAGTTAATTATTTAAATGTTGATAAAATATTTAAAGATTTATTTAAGAAATTAGGAGAGTAGAAATGAAATTAACAAGTAGCAAAGCATATTAGAAATACTAGAAAATTTTAGAGGAACAACACAAAGTGATAAATGGATAGACCATTGTATTTGTGTAGGAAATACCGCAGGAAAAATTAATTGCTAAAGCTTTAACTGAAAAGGGTTTTAATGTAGATGTCGATAGAGCAATAGCACTTGGCTATGTTCATGATATTGGTAAATATAGCAATAAACCACAAAGTCATGAAATGAATGGTTATGAATTTTTGAAAGAAAAAGGATTTGACGAAGATTATTATAACATCTGTTTAACACATTCATTTTTGAATAATAATATTATTTGTACAGCTGGTGGTATTCCAAATCTTGCCAATAATCCATTTTTAACTGAATTTATAAAAAGCCATGAATATACAATGGAAGAAAAAATAGTAAATTTGTGTAATTTAATGTGTACAAGTATAGGAAATGTATTTACGATAGATAAAAGACTAATTGATTTTATTATAAGAAAAAATGCTCATCCAAATACACAATATCATGTAAAAGAAACATATAAATTAAAAGCATATTTTGATGATTTGTTAGGATATAATCTGTATGATTTATTTCCAGAAATAAAAGAAAATTTATAAAACAAAATTAAAGTGGATATATTTTTCTCCCCTAATCATTGAAAAGTACACCTTAAAAAATTTGCATGTATATATTTTCAAAACAAATAAAATATTATATAATTACTTTAGTAACAATTAACATACAGATTGCTACTACAAAACTATATAAAAAAATAAGTAAACACATTTTGAACTAAAATGAATAGATATAAATTATCTTTGGACAATTTATATTTATTTTTTTCGTTCATAAACTTATGTAGAAGGTGATTCAATGCAAAAAAACACATTACAGACTAAAGTAACAAATATATATAATGAAAATGGCTTAACACTTACAGAATTAATACAAGAATGGTTAAATGAAAATTATTTTTTTGGGAATTTAAATAATGATAAAAATGAAATAAAATATAAAGGTATAAATAAATAGTTATCGTAAATTTAAACTCTTAGAAAGGAGGCTAAATGCAAGAGTTAAACTATAACTTTCCCCCTACTTATTTTAAAGTAGGAATTTACACAAGACTTTCAAGAGAAGATGAAAAAGACAAAGAATCTGAAAGTATTGATACACAAAAAAAGTTACTCACAAACTATATAAAAAGTCAAGGTTGGACTTTATTTAAAATATATGTAGATGATGGATTTACTGGTACCAATTTTAATAGACCAGATTTTAAAAATTTAATCAAGGATATTGAACTTGGTAATGTGAATTTAGTCATTACAAAGGATTTATCAAGACTTGGTAGAGATTACATTGAAACAGGTTACTATTTAGAAAAATATTTCCCATTAAAAAATGTACGATATATTGCTTTAAATGATGGAATAGATACATTTGACAATAACAACACAAATAATGATATGACACCATTTAAATCTGTTTTTAATGATATGTATGCAAAAGACATTTCAAGAAAAGTTCGCTCTAGCTTACTTACCAAAGCATCTAGCGGACAAAACATTAAATCTTTTTTACCTTATGGATATAAGAAAGATGAAAAAGACAAAAACATCATTTTAGTAGATTACGAGGTTTCTCCTGTTGTTCAAAAAATATTTGAAATGTATTATGGTGGAAATAATAAGACTGAAATATGTAAATATCTAAATAATAATAAAATATTAACACCACTTGCCTATAAAAGAAAAACTACAAACTATTATAATCCAAACAATAAAACAAATTTATGGAGTACAACTATGATTTCTAAAATTCTTAGAGATAGAATTTATACAGGTGATTTAGTACAACACAAGTATAGCAAATTAAATTATAAAACAAAAAAAATTATTGATGTACCAAAACAGCAACATATCATTATTAAAAATAATCATGAACCAATCATTAATAGAAATATTTTTAATAGTGTTCAAATTATGCTTGATAAAAAGTCAAATGAATGGAATTATACCGCTTCTTCCCCACATTTACTACAAGGGCTAGTTTTATGCAAAAAGTGTAAATCAAAAATAACCTATAATAAAAATCATGGAAAATATTTTAGATGTGTTTGTTCTTCTTATAAAAGAAATGGTAGCAAATTTTGCTCAAATATCCATTTAAGAGAAGATGCTTTAATTAATAGTGTAATTACTAGTTTAAAAGAAAACATTGCTAATTTTCTAAAATACGATGAATTAGAATATATCTGTCGTGACACACAAACGAATAATAAAAAATTGGATTATTTAGATTCTAAAATAGCTGAAAAAAATAACTTAATTCAAGCTTTATATGAGGATAAAGTAAAAGGAATTATTACAGAAGATTTATTTATTACTCTTTCTAAACAATATGAAATAGATAAAAAATCTTTACAAAATCGAATTCAAAAAGAAAAAGAGATTAATAGAAATCCAATAAAAAAAGAAGAACTAATCTACAATATGAAAGAATTACTAGAATTTAATGAAAATAACATAGAAAGAAATTTGCTTTTAAAATTGATTGATAAAATTGAAATAGATGATCATAATATTGATATTTATTATAAATTTAAAGCCATTTAATCTAAAGACAAAGATACTAAAGAAGAAGAATTTAAATTACTCCCAAAACAAAAGAAACCCATGGTTCTTCTAACCATCTCCATTTATTACAAGGGAAATTTATAGTAAGAGGTCCATAAACCTTTTGATATTTTTCTTTTAAATCTTTTACCATTCTAGCATATTTTCTGTGCAAACAAAGAGCTTTTTCATCATCTGGATGTGTATCTAGATATAAAGCAAGTTCGTTAATAGCAAATTCATAACATCTAATTTGATTAATCATTTCTCTTCTCACTTCACAATCAACTGTATTTTCTCTTTCACAATGACAATTGCATTTTTGAATTTCTTCACAATCATTATTGTAAGGTTGTATATCATTTCCACATCCACAATTTCTATTTTCTTCTACTGACATTTGTTACACCCCTTTCCAATCTTATTAGTTTTTCTTATATATTCTATTTCTTCCATTGATTGACCAGGTACATAAGGACTAACTAATTCTGGAAAAATTGTTCCCATTTTTAATCCAACACATGGTTTGAATGTTTTATCCATATATTGGATAGGAACATAACTTTGTGCCAACATTGGATTTTCTGGAAACACACTGTATTCCTCATCAAATCCGCAACTACAACTGTCAACATATTCATCATATGAATTAACATCTTTACATTGTTTCTCTATAATGTCATCTTGTTGTTCACATGAATTATTTTTATAAGTGTTATTCATACAATAACATTTTTTATAATTCCTAAACATTTTCTTTCCTCCTTTTTTCTATATTATATGACTGTTTCTGACAAATTGACACAAAAAAACTTAGAGATAAAAACTGGAGTAAACCCAAATTGTTAGGCAAATTTGTTTAATAAATATAATTTCGTTAGCTTAAAAACCATAAAACCGTAAGGATAAAAAATGTAACGACATGAAATCAAGCCCTTTTCGAGGCATAAATAGAATAAAAACAATATAAATAAGAAAATTGCGACAAAAATACTAAAACGCTTGATATTTCAAGCGTTTTTATGGATTTTTCAACTCTAATTTGATATAATTAATTTGCTTAAAAACTACACAAAGGAGTGGAAAAATCTATGAATAATATATCACAAATATCAATATTTGACTATAGAGAAATAGAAAATTTAGGAGATTTAGAAAGATTAAAAATATTTTTTGAAAATATAGAAGACAATGAACTATGCAAAAAGCTTGAAGAACAAAGAAAAAATGGGAGAAATGATTACCCAGTAAGAACAATGTTAAATTTAATTTATGCAATGAAAATATTTGGACATAGAAGCATAGAATCATTTAGAAGAGAACTAAGTAGAAACTCACAACTAAGGATAGCATGTGGACTAAGCGAGGGAAAATATAAATATTGTGGAGACAGAAAACATTTAGTACCACCAGCAATAGTATTTACAGGATTTTTAAACAAATTAAAAAACTGTAAACAAGAAATAGAAAAAATATTTGAAGAACTAGTAAAATACATGTATGAAAATTTAAAAGATTTTGGAGAAGACTGTGCAGTAGACGGAAAATTCTTAGATACTTATGCAAAGCCATACAATAAAGAAAAATGTAATGATAATAGAGCAGACCATGAAGCAACAAAATCATGTAAAACATACTACATGAAAGATGGAAGCAAAAAACAAGAATGGCATTATGGATATAGAGCCCATATAATATGTGATGCAAAATATAGATTACCAATAAAAAGTAAATTAACACCAGCAAACAATTCAGAACAAACAGAACTAGACAATATGCTAAAAGAAATGGATAACAATGAAGGGAGATATAAATTAGATAATATGAAAAATCTAATAGGAGATACAGGATATGAAAGTGGCAAAAGAAATAAGAAATTAAAAGAAGAATATAATATTAATCCAGTAATAGATATAAAGCATATATGGGACAAAGAAGAAAAATACAAAGAAATAGAAAATAAAATGATAGCATACAATGAAGAAGGAGAAGTATTCTATATAGTAGACTTAAATAACTACGAAAAAATGAAATATCTCGGATATGATAGAGAAAATAATGCACTAAGATACACAAGATATAGTACAGGAAAAAAGATATATAGAATCCCATTAGAAACAGATTATAGAATATTCACACCAATAGCAAGAGACAGTAAAAAATTCAAGAAAAAATATAAAATGAGAACAGAAATAGAAAGATTAAATGGTAGAATAGACAGAGACTATATGTTCAATGACCATTTTATACGAGGTCAACAGAAAATGAAATTGATGTTAAATCTAACATTTATAGTAATGTTAACAATAGCAAAAGGACGTATAAAGAATAAACAGAAAAACATAAGAAGTCTAGTTGCATAGAGTTAAATAAAGAGCTAAATTATCCTCAAAAAATGTACAAACGAAAAAATTCTAAAACAAGAAATTGACTTTTTATGTAAAAAATGTTATAATATATTTGAGTTATATTTATATACATTTATTTCCTATTTACACTAAATAGTGGAGAAATAACCTGTAACTTTTTAGTTTAACATAGATAACAGGAAAAAATTTTAAGGAGGATTTTTGTATGAGTAGTCGTTTAACGAAACGGATAATTAAATCATCAAGATTAGCCGTAACTAATTTTATGTTTATTGCTATTTTTTACAAGTTTTTTCCACCTCGAGAAGATTGGCTTACTTCTTCTATAATCTGGTCTATTTCTTGGGCAGTAGGTCATTTCACTTCACAGTGTATAAGTACTTTAAAGAATAGTAGACGGTCTAATCTTCTTATCGATGTAGAAATAATTGTAGCTGAAATAATTGCAATAATATTCTTAATAGGAGCAGTAATAGGATTAACTCTTGAAGTTATAGCTTGGAAAGAAATACTTATGAACACTGTTATGCCGTTCGGTATAGTTTTTACTCTTAACAACACATGTATGAAGAATGACTGATACTCAAAAGAAAATGTCTAAAAATTTATGCCCTCTAAAAACTACAATAAAAGCAACTTGCGTTGACATAATTTTTTAGACCTTCTACGAAAAAGTGCAGTGGCGTTTGCGACCAACTGCACTTTTTCGTGGAAGTTATACCGATTTATTTTCTAATAACTTTTATTTTTGTATTTTAATTTTATTGGAACTTGCTAGGTTGAGATTGCTTTTGAACAAGTTTACTTGTGAGAAAGTATACGAAACCATTGTAGTGTGGAAATATGTTTTTTTATTCAACTACAAAGTACAATAAAAGTTTTATACATTTGATTTTTTGTATGTCAGAAATCCTTATAACTCTAGCTTCTTATTTTTGATATATAAAAATGTCAAATAATTGCAGAAAAAAATCAAGCTATATTTTGCCTTAATTCATTTACAACATTTACTTTTTCTTGTTCTCTCACTTGATTCTTTCCTGAACTAAGGCATTTAATTTTTTTAAGTATTCATTCTCCATTCGAAGACGTTGAACTTCTTCAATTAAATCCGTTTCCATTTCCTTGTTTATTTTTTCTTTTTTGGTTTAGAACTCATATTTTTACTTCTACCACATCACTCTTCATATAGAGCTTGTGTACCATGTTCATTATATTTTTTACCCAATATATCACTGTAGTCTAAGGTGGAATGTTAAATTTCTTAGCAACAGTTTGCCAACCACAATTATTAATAAGATAATAATCTACAACTTTCATTTTAAAATCATAGGAAAACCCCTCCTTATTAAACAAATTTGTCTAACAATTTGGGTTCACTTCAGATAAAAACTATAGGTTTTTTTAATATTTCTATTCTAAATAATTATCAACTTTTTTTATAAATATTACGCTTTCAATAATATCTACAATTCCATATATTACTATTATAATTCCAACTGTTTGTAAAATTGCACCACTATTTACTAACACATATATTCCTGCAATTATTGTTACAATCGATAAAATTACTGATGTTAACCATAATCTTGATTTATAATCTTTCCATACAATAGCTGTTTGCAAATTCATTATTCCACTATAAATTATCCAAATTCCTATTAATATCCTAAATGCTGATAATATTAGTTCTGAACAAAACATAATAACAATACCAGCAATTATTGCTACTACAGCTATAGCCAGCAAGTAATTATCTTTTCTATCTGTTGAAATATAATCTATTACTCTTAAAACTCCTATTACTATAAATATGCCACCTAATATAATTGATATCATTGATATTATTGAATCAGGTTTTGATATTAATAAAGCTCCAAATAATATAAAAATTAATGATAAAACTATATCAGTCCAACTTGATTTTTTCAAAAAATTTTTCCACATAATATTACCTTCTTTACTATATATTCTTTTTATAATATATCACACATTTTTTAAAAAGTATATAAATTTGTAAATTTATTTCAACATACCTCTTTTCAAAATATTTAATTGCTTAATCAACTGTTTTCTTCCCTCTTCTTTAGAAAGCCTATTAGATGCTACATCTATTGTTAATACTCTTGTAATACTAGATACTATTTTTAACATATAATTAATATCTTCTTTTTCCACTATATTTAATATTTGTACATCTATTAAGTTATCTAATTTTTGTTTATCTTCAAACTCGACACTTTTATCAAAAATATTAATATTATTATTTTTTAAT
>CAQRYF010000008.1:30209-41762 GCA_948875265.1 uncultured Clostridia bacterium | reverse complement strand
ATAAGTAAATATATATAATATAACTGAAAGGGGAAAAACATGAGTAAAAATAGAAAGAAGACATTAAAGCAGTATAACAAAAAAATTCAAAGAAAAGCTGAAAGAATAATAGAAATAAAAGAAGAGAGAAAAGGTAGAAGATTAACTGAAGAGGAAAAAAGTGATACAGCAAAAAGTATATCTAAAAAGATGATGAAAAACAAAGCCTTTGCAGGTGCTTTAGTAGCATTTGGAACGGCTATTGGAATAATTGGAACAACTAAATACAATCAAACAAAAAATAATGGGATAGATAAACACAAAAATACAATAACTATAAATGCTTCTAAATTAGAAATAAATGAAATTAACGTAAAAAATAAGAAATATAAAGATACAGATTTTATCAATGAAATAAAAGTAACTGTAGATGGAAAAAAATTAGATATAGTCGAAGATGTGCAAGAGGAAAATGTCAAAGAAGCAACAATAAGAGAAATTGACAAATTAAAAACAGAAGAGCAAGTTATAAATTATATAAAAGAAATATACAGTGAAGAATATAATAAAATAAATAATGATAAAATAGGGAAAAATAATATTACATTATATAGAGATCCAGATATGGTAAGATTAGATGAGGATATCGCAAAAAATGGAGATAAAATTTTAAGAATAGCAGAAGGACATAAAGTAGAAAATAACAGATATAATTTTCCAAAAGGAGTTATTAGAGTTCAAATAAATACCAATAGAGGTATAATTACAGAGAATATGGTTAAGAAAGATGGGAAATATTTCACAGTTTATGATATGAATCAAAAAGTAAAGAAATATAAAGAGAACATAGCTGCAAAAATTGGTGGAATACTTGATTATGGAATATTAGTTGCAGATTCTAAAGAGAAAAATATATTAATAAAAGATGAGGATGATGAAAAAAGTTATAATAGATTAGTGTTAAGTTATGAAAATAAACTTATAGATGAAGTTTGTAAAAGGAAAAATAGTCAAATACGTGAATTACAAGGAATTGATGGTGAAGAGCAAGAAACAGAAAGTGGAAGATAAAAAGATAGATTAATTTTTATAATCTATCTTTTAGATTGTTATAATTTTTTGAGTAAAATCTAAATTATTCCAAGAATCATATTCATATCCAATAGTATAAACATTAGTGGCCCATATATCTTTATCGAACATAGCTTTTAAATTTTTATTAGAATTGCTATCTACAAATCGTTTAACAGATGTAATAATCTCAAGATGAGGATTAGCTTTAGCAATTTCAGAAATTAAAAATTTACCACGATTATTAAAACCTAAAACTCTAACATAAGGTGCTGTTTTTTTAGAAAGTAACATATCTTTTTTGGTAATACCAAGTAAAGAATATAGTAAAATTCTTTGAATACGAGTAGTTGTATATCTTTTAGATTTTATAATGTTTAAAAATTCAGGTAAGCTGTTACAGGAATTTGCAGTATTTTTAATAGCAAACTCTAAACCTTCAGAAACATCAGGGAGTTCAGCAATTTCTTGAATAGACATTTTTCTTAGATTATAGATAATTTCTTTTTCAAAAACTGATAAATCAGGAATCACATGTCCTTTTTTTATATTTTCTATTAAAGAACTATAACTAGGAGCGGGAAGTAAGTTTCTTAAAGCATTAAATCCACCATTTTTAACAATATTTCTAATAGCAGTAGCACTTGCTATATTTTCAGTATAACCTAAATCATTATATCCAGTTTCATATCTTGGAACACTAATTGGTTGAATGTTACTTTTATATTTTTTTAGTGCTTTTATATATTCAATTCCTAAAATATTATTAGGAGAAGAAAGTATATTAGCATATTTCCTAATATCATTTAAATACATCATTAAAGCATTTTCACGTGCTTTAGGATATGATAAGCCTTTTTTTAATTCATGAGAAAGAATATTTTTATATTCTCTTGGTTCTTTGTATAATACCTCCGCAAATGTATTTAATAGGTTTGTGTCGGCTGTTTCAGCACCAAAAGAAACATAATCAACAACTTTTAAGGAATCTAATATTTTAATTGCTCCATCTGCAAAGTTTTCTGCACTAGAAATAGAATACAAAACAGGAAGTTCGATTACTAAATCAATACCACATTGTAAAGCAGATTTAGCTTTAGACCATTTATCAATTAAAGAAGTACTTCCACGTTGAGTAAAGTTACCACTAATAATTGCTACAGTATAAGTAGAACCAGTGATTCTTTTAGATTCTTCTAAATGATATAAATGTCCATTGTGAAATGGATTATATTCAGCAATAATTCCTAAAACTTTACCCATAGTAGACTCCTTCCTTGTATATTTTAAAATTTACTGATATAATATTATCATAAAATGGTAAAAAATACAAGAAGGGGATAATTTTATGGAAAAAGTTATTATATATACAGACGGTGCATGCTCTGGCAATCCAGGACCTGGAGGTTGGGGTGCAATATTAATGTATAAGGAAAATAAAAAAGAAATATCAGGAGGAAAAAAAGATACTACCAATAATGTTATGGAATTGACTGCTGTAATAGAAGGATTAAAATTATTAAAATATCCTTGTGAGGTTGAATTATATAGTGATAGTGCGTATGTTGTAAATGCATTTGAACAAGGTTGGATATATAATTGGGTAAAAAATAATTGGAGAACAGCAGGAAAAGATCCGGTAAAAAATAAAGAAGTTTGGCAAGAATTATATGGATTAACAAAGACTCATAAAGTAAAATTTATTAAAGTAAAAGGACATAGTGATAATGAATTTAATAATAGATGTGATGAGTTAGCAAGAGAGGCTATAAAGAGATTATAAAATATAATAACATTTAAGTGTCAATAAAATACGGAACTGTTGGCAACATATTACAATTGTATTACATTCGACAAAATTATTGAAATATTTATTTATTTCAATTATAATAAAATTGTATACAAATGTAACTAAGGAGGAAGCAGATGAAGGACTTTGCAGAATATATTTTATCTGAGGAAGATTTAGCTTCAAAAATGGAAATAGTCTACTACTTATCAAAAAAAACGAAGGTGTTTTTTGATAAATCAGTTGTATTTAAAACTGAAATTGCAAGGTTATTTTTGAATTATTCAAAAATAGAGGTAGATAAAAATCTATTATTAACAGCTTGCTTATTATGTAATTGTAAAAAAGTTAATAATGCACAGGATATAGAAACAATTCGTTCTTATGCTAAAGCAGGGGCACAATATTTAAGAGGAATGGGATTTAGTAAGAGATTTGGAAAGATATGTGAAGAAATAAATAGATATAGTAATAGTAATCCAAGAGAAAGAGAAAGTGATATACTAGAATTAGTTGATCAATTTGGAGGAATGCTTTTAGATAGACCAGAAAGAATTGGTTTTAAACCAGATGAAGCATTGGTTTTATTAGAACATAGAAATTTAAAAAATGATTATAATAGATATTTAAGTACTTTTATAGATTTTGTTAATTTTATGGAGAATATAGTGATTACAGATAAAACAGATATACCAGCACTGAAACAATTAATAAAATTATATAATGAAACAGAAGAATTAACAAAATTCATTCAAAAAGTTATTTACGATTATGAACCTAAAGTTGATAAATTAATTTCAAAATATACAGAAAATATGGCACAAGGAATGTTTTGTGATATAGATAATCCTAATAGACCATTATTCAGTGAAGAAACAGCAAGGAAGATTATGGGACATATGAATAATACAAATGTAGTTGGTGCAAATACAAATGAATAATTAATATAATAAAGTAAATTAGGGCGAAGGAAGTCGCCCATTTTTTTAGAAAAGAGGTAATAAAATGTACGAAATATTTGCGGATTTACATGTACACATAGGAAGAAGTGAAAAGGGAAAACCAATTAAGATAACTGCTGCAAGGTCATTGAATTTTGCAAACATAGCAAAAGAATGTGCTGAAAGAAAAGGTATAAATGTTGTGGGAATAATTGACTGTGCATCACCATATGTAATAGAGGATATTGAGAATTTTTTAAGTACAGGAGAAGCTTATGAATTAGAGGATGGAGGAATAATATACAAAGATAAGGTATGCATTCTTTTAGGAAGTGAAGTGGAGACATCAGAAGTGAGTAGAAGAGGAAAAAAAGGTAGTGCCCATAATATATGTTTCTTTCCACATTTAAAAGATATAAAGGCATTTTCTGGGGAATTAAGCCATCATTTAAAAAATATAACTTTAAGTACACAAAGAACTGATTTGTCAGGATATGATTTAATTGATATGGTTGAAAGATATAATGGGATATTAATACCAGCACATGTGTTTACACCTCATAAAAGCTATTATGGAAATTGTACAGACAGATTAGAAGATATATTTAAAGAGAAGTTTGATAAGATATTTGCAATAGAATTAGGGTTAAGTTCTGATACATATTTAGCAGATACAATTTCAGAATTAGGAACAAGAACTTTTGTTACAAATTCTGATGCACATTCATTACCAAAGATAGCAAGAGAATATAATAAAATGCAAGTAGAAGATATATCATTTAAAGAAGTGGTAAAAGCATTAAAAAATGAAGATGGAAGAAAGATAATTGCAAATTATGGACTAGACCCTAAATTGGGAAAATATCATAGAACTTATTGTGATGATTGTGAAAAATCAATAGAAACAAAAGAACCTGTTGAGGAATGTCCAATATGTGGAGGAAAGAATGTGACATTTGGAGTTTTTGACAGAATAGAATTAATAAAGGATAAAAAAGAAACAAAAAGCCCAGAAAGAAGACCTCCATATATATATCAAATTCCACTAGGATTTATACCAGGAGTGGGCGGTAAAACAATAGACAAATTGTTGGATACTTTTGAAACAGAAATGAACATATTGCACAAATTATCAAAAGATGATATTGAAGCAGTAGTTGGTGAAAAAGTAGCGAATAATATAGTAAGAGCAAGAGAAGGAAAAATGCAAGTACACTCTGGAGGTGGAGGAAACTACGGAAAAGTAAAATAAAAAATAGTTCTAAAAAACTCCTTATCGAATACACATTATGTATAAAAGATAAGGAGATTTTTTATGGAGAGAAATAAACAAATAACTATAAAAAATACTGTAAAACAACATATTATAAATAATAGTAAAGAATATATAATTGTATTACTTATATTTGTAATAGGGATATTCTTAGGAGTATTTTTTGTGAATAATATACAAGAAAATCAAAGGGTTGAAATTAGTACATATTTAAATAATTTTATAGATAAATTAAAAAATACAGAAAAGTTAGATAATGTTGAGTTAATAAAAACAAGTATGAGTCAAAATATAATATTATCTGTAACGATTTGGTTTTTTGGAACAACAGTAATTGGAATTCCTGTTGTTTTTGGAATTGTATTATATAGAGGTTTCTGTCTTGGTTATACTATTTCAGTATGTATATCTATGATGGGATTATCGAAAGGGATAATATTTGTATTAATTAGTTTAGTATTACAAAATATAATATTTATACCAGCAATTTTGGCATTAGCTGTTAGTGGATTTAAATTGTATAAATCTATAATGAAAGATAAAAGAAAGGAAAATATAAAATTGGAAGTTGTTCGACATACTATATTCTCAGTAATTATGATGATATTTTTGATAATTTCTTCATTAATTGAAATATGTATATCAACTAATATTTTAAAAGTTATATCAAAATATTTTTAAAAAAATCGAAAAATGTATTTACAAATTATAAATAGTTTGATATAACATATATGGAGTTTATGTAAATAGATTATTTTATATTATAGAGGTAGGGGAAATAAATGGAAAGACAATTAAAATACTTTTTTAATTTTTTAGAAAATGATAAAAAATTATCAGAAAACACATTACAATCGTACAAAAGAGATTTAAAACAATTTAGAAAATATTTAGAATCTTATGGAATTCATTATAACAGAGTAAAGGAAGAAGATATAAAAGATTATATAAAAGAGCTTCAAGAAGCAGGAAAGAAACCATCAAGTATCTCTAGATGTATAGCGTCTATTAGATCATTTTATCAATTTGTGTTAAAAAATAAAAAAATAAAAGTTGATCCAACAGAACATATACAATCACCAAAAATAGAAAAAAGAGTACCAAGTGTATTAACTTCTAAAGAAGTAGAATTATTATTAGACCAACCAAAGGATGTTGATTTAAAAGGTATTCGTGATAAAGCAATGTTAGAATTTGCATATGCTACAGGAATGAGAGTAACAGAAATTATATCATTAGATATAGATGATGTTAATTTAGATGAAGGATTTGTAACATGTAAGGCTGGAACAAAACAACGTAATATACCACTTGGAACAATGTCTTTAAAAGCATTAAAAGAATATGTAGAAGAAGCAAGAGATATATTAATTAAAACTGAAAGTGAAAAAGCTTTATTTGTTAATATAAATGGAGGAAGATTAACAAGACAAGGATTCTGGAAAATAATAAAATATTATAAAGAACAAGCACATATAACAAAAGATATAACACCACATGTGTTAAGACATTCTTTTGCAACTCATTTATTACAAAATGGAGCTGATTTGAAAGCAATTCAAACTATGCTTGGACATTCAGATATATCATCAACACAAGTATATATGCAATTTCAGGATGAAGGTTTGAAAAATGTGTATAGGAAAGCACATCCTAGAGCTTAAAAATTATATTGAATATTATAGTTAAAGGGTTTAAGAAGAATTATTGAATAGTAATAAAAAAGATATATATAATAGTTAAACATATCTATTATATATATCTTTATTTTTTATTTTACTAGACATATAAGCGAAAAAAAGGTATAATATGCGTGTAGAAAATTAATACAAAAAAGGTGTTTTTATGAACAAAAAAGATAAGAAAAAAGTGCTATTTATATCAAGTACAGGAGGACATTTAAGCGAAATGTTACAACTTGCTCCTTTATTTCAAAAATACGAATATAATATAATAACAGAAAAAGACAAAGCAAATGAATCATTAAAAGAAAAATATGGAGATAAAATACACTTTCTACCATATGGAACAAGGTCAAAATTATTTACATATATTTTTAAATATTTATATTTATGTATTAAAACTGTATATTACTATTTTAGACTAAGACCAAAAGTAATAATAACAACAGGTACACATACAGCAGGGCCAATGTGTTATTTAGGTAAAATATTCGGTAGTAAGATTATTTATATAGAAACATTTGCAAATAGAAATAAAAAAACAGCAACTGGTAGACTAATTTATCCTATTGCAGATTTATTTATTGTACAATGGGAAGAAATGCTTAAGATTTATCCTAAGGCTGTATATGGAGGTTCGATTTATTAATGATTTTAGTATTATTAGGGACTCAAAATAATAGTTTCCATCGATTATTAGAAAAGATGGATGAATTAATAGAAAAAGAAGTTATCGATGAAAAAATACTTGTTCAATCTGGATACACAAAATACGAATCAAAAAACATGAGAATATTTGATTTAATTCCACAAGAAGAGTTAGAAAGATATCAAGAACAAGCTGATTTGATTATAACTCATGGAGGAGTAGGCTCTATTATTAGCTCTATAAAAAAAGGGAAAAAAGTAATTGCTGTACCAAGACTTCATGAATATCAAGAACATGTAAATGACCATCAAAAACAAATTGTAGAATCATTTAGTAAAAAAGGATATATTATTGGAATAAATGGAGTAGAAGAACTAGAAGAAGCAATTATTAAAATGCAAGATTTTACACCAATAAAATACGATAGCAATGCACAAGGAAATAGAAAAATGTTAGAAATAATAGAAAAATTTATAGACAAAATATAGGAAGGGGAAAAGAAATGTGGCAGCAAATGTAGAAATAGAAAAAGCGGAAAATAAAACAAAAAATGTAGAGGATGAAATTAAATTAGTACCAAAATTAGAAAAAAAAGATAATAGTTTAATAGAAAAAATAAAAGAAATATTAAATAAAGGGCTTAATTCAATATGGTTTGTAATATTAGTAGGAATATTGATTTTATTGAAGTCATTCTTGTTTTACAATAACACAATAGCTATAGATGAACCATTAGGAATAGAGACAATAATAGGAACAGTTGCTTTTATAACTGTAGTAGTATGTTTTATATGTGTTTTACCTAATAGAGCACGAGCAATAAGTACAATAGTTGTTAATATATTATTTAGTATATTGTTATTTAGTGATAATATTTATTACACATATTCAAATAGTGTATTATCAGTAGCACAAATTACAAATCTTCAATATGGAGAAGAAATATTAAGTACATTACCAGTGGTTATACAGATAAAACAAATACTTTATTTTATAGATATTATAATTCTTGCAATGTTATTTATATTTAAGGTATTAAGAATAGAAAAGAAGCCTAAAAAGACAAAAAAGCAAATAATAGCTAAAGTTATAATTGGAATAGTTGGATTAATAATATTTTGTTTAATCGGTGTTAAATATGTAGAAAAAGGAAAACAAAAATCTTATAACAAAGATATGCAAATTAGAGAAGCAACAATTTTTGGATATCATATATCAGACATTGATAATGCAATAAACATAAAAGCTAAAACAAAATATAAGAAATATGATAATATGCATGAAGATTATAAAAACTTAAAAAAAGAATATAAAGAAAAATATGGAGAAGAAAAATATAGTTTTCAAGGAATATTAGAAAATAAGAATATTATAATCTTACAACTAGAATCAGTTCAAGATTTTGTAATAGATAAAAAGATAAATGGAAAAGAAATAACACCAAATTTAAATAAATTCATTAATGAAAATATAAAGATTAGTGATATGAATATGCAAAGTTATTCAACTACAGCAGATTCAGAACATTCAGTAATAACATCAATTTATCCTATGGAAAATGGGATGTCATTTAGTAAATATTATACAAATACATATGATGATTTATTTAAAATATTTAATAAAGCCAATTATCATACTTCATATATGCATGGAAATTATCCATATTTTTGGAATAGAGGAAATGTATATGGTAGATTTAATTTAAATGAATTAGTATTAAAAGAACAATTTGAAGATTTATCAGAAAATATAAACGGAGATTTATCAGATGAATTATTATATAAACAAGCAGTACAAAAACTAAAAAAATATGATAACCCATTTATATCATATATAGTTGCTGCCTCTTCACATACACCATTTACTTTAGAAGGATTGCAAGATAGAAATAAGGTAAGTATAGATGTGGGAAAATATAAAGATACATATTTTGGGAATTATTTAGAATCAATGAATTATGCAGATTATGCTTTTGGGATATTTATAGAAGAACTAAAAAGAGAAGGATTATATGATGATACAGCAATTTTAATTTTTGGAGATCATAATGGCTTAAATATGTATAATGAAGAAATGGTGAATTTTTTAACAGAAATAAATCCTAACACAACAGATGTAGATTTGAAATTAAATTATACGAAAGTTGCTTGTGGGTTTAAAATACCAGGAATATCTAATATGCAAATAGATAAACCAGTTAGTAAGTTAGATATAAAACCAACATTATCATATTTATGTAATATAGAAGATGGATTTTCTTTAGGAACGAATATGTTTGCAAGTAAGCCATTTGTAAGCTTAAATAATGAAAGAATTATTTCAGACAAATATTATTATGATGAAAACTGGTATGATAGAAATACTGGAGATATGTTAAATATGGAAGAGCTAGAAGAAAATACAAAAAGTTTATTACAAGATTATTATAGAAGCATGAAAATAGAACTAGATATATCTAATTCTATAAGTGTTAATAATTTATTAAAATAGGAATGAGACATTTAAGACCTGTCCCTTTTGTCTCAGGCTGAGGAAGGAGAACTAGATCTATGGAGGAAGAAAGAATAATGACACCTGGGTTAGAAGACCAGAGAGAGGAAAGATTTGAGAATTCTTTAAGACCTAAAACATTAGATGAATATATAGGACAAGATAAAGTAAAAGAAAATATGAAAATATATATAGAAGCGGCCAAAAAAAGAGGGGAAGCTTTAGATCATGTTTTACTATATGGTCCTCCTGGACTTGGTAAAACTACATTATCAAATATTATATCAAATGAAATGTGTTCAAATATAAAAATAACATCAGGGCCAGCAATTGAAAAGCCAGGAGATTTAGCATCTTTACTAACTAATCTTTCAGAATTTGATGTTTTGTTTATAGATGAGATTCATAGACTTAGTAAAAGTGTAGAAGAGATATTATATCCAGCTTTAGAAGATTATACATTAGACATTATTATTGGAAAAGGTCCAAGTAGTAGGTCAATTCGTTTAGATTTACCAAAGTTTACACTAATTGGAGCAACAACAAAAGCAGGGGCTTTAACAACACCATTACGTGATAGATTTGGAATAGTAAATAGATTAGAGTTATATTCAATAGAGGATTTGACAACAATTGTTAAAAGATCAAGTAACATTTTAGGAGTAGAAATAGAAGAAGAAGCGGCAATAGAAATTGCAAGAAGGTCTAGAGGAACACCAAGAATTGCTAATCGTTTATTAAAAAGAGTAAGAGATTATGCAATTGTTTTAGGTGATGGAAGTATAAATTTAAAGATAACAAAACATGCTTTAAATAAATTAGAAATAGACGAATTAGGATTAGACGAAATAGATAGAAGACTATTAGAAACAATGATAGTACAATATAGTGGAAGAGCAGTAGGGATAGAGGCATTAGCAGCAACAGTAGGAGAAGAAGTTGATACTATAGAAGATGTTTATGAACCATATTTGATACAAATAGGATTTATAGCAAGAACACTAAGAGGAAGAAAAGTGTTACCAGCAGCATATAAACATCTAGGATATGAATATAAAGGAGAATAAGATGAAATTATTATTACATACATGTTGTGCACCTTGTAGTGTATATTGTATAGATAGCTTAAGAGATAAAGGTGTTGAGCCAGTAGTATATTGGTTTAATCCAAATATTCATCCATATATGGAATATAAGTCAAGAAGAGATTGTTTAAAAGAATATACAAAAAGTATAAATGTGGAAGCAATATTTGAAGAAAATTATGGATTAAGAGATTTTTGTAAAAATGTAGTAAATGATTTAGGAAGTAGATGTAAAGATTATTGTTATCCAGTTAGATTGGAACAAACTGCTAAGTATGCAAAAGAAAATGGATATGATGCTTTTTCAACAACATTATTAGTTAGTCCATATCAAAATCATGAGGCTATAATTAAAATTGCAAATGAAATGGCAAAAAAATATGGTGTGGAATTTTTGTATAGAGATTTTAGAGTAGGATTTAGACAGGGACAGGCTAAAGCTAGAGAGTTAGGTTTGTATATGCAAAAATACTGTGGGTGTGTTTTTTCTGAAGAAAGTAGATATAATTGTCACAATCTAAGCAAACCAGAATTACCAACCAATTTTGAATTCTTACCAGTAAAAAGAAACATTATAATAAAGAAAGAAAAAGA
>CAQRYF010000008.1:27690-30201 GCA_948875265.1 uncultured Clostridia bacterium | reverse complement strand
AGCCAATTTTGAATTCTTACCAGTAAAAAGAAACATTATAATAAAGAAAGAAAAAGAGAATAAAGAACAATATTTGGATTTATTATTAGAAGCAGATCCAAGTAAAGAGATTATACAGGACTATTTAAAAAAGGGAGAATTATTTGTATTAACATATAAGGAAGAAGTAGCATGTGTAGCAGTAGTAACTAAAGCGGATGATGATAGCATAGAGCTAAAAAACATAGCAACAGTAGAAAAACATCGTGGACAAGGCTATGGTAAAAAAATGATAAAGTATTTATTCGATAACTATAAACAAAAATATAATAAAATGATAGTAGGAACGACAGAAAATAATATTCCATTCTATGTAAAACAAGGTTTTGATAAATATGAGAAAACAATAAAAAATTTCTTTGTAGATAATTATGATGAAGAAATAAAAGAAGGAGATTTAACTTGTACTGATTTAATATATTATTCAAAAGATTTAAAGAAGATAAAGAAAGATAAAGAAAGATAACTAACAAGTTGAAAGGAGAAAATCTAGGAGGACACGCTTTTAATAGCGTTGCAATACCAGTCAAACAACAAAATGAAACTTATGTAGAAAAAAACTTTTTTGCAGAAGAAATTTTATCTAAGCGGATTTGTAGAACTTACCTCCGAAAATGCTAAATTCTATGGAGATTCATTTATGTTAGAAAAAAATATGAATAAAAAGTTTCAAGCAAAATACGAAGAAGGTATTACTGTACCAGTTCCTCGAAAAAAAGATTTAGTTACAGGTATATCAGGAGAAACTTATATCGAATGGATGACTGATAATGATAGGCAAGATTATAAAGGGATTGATTTTGAAGATGGAGAAATAGAAGAAGCATATGAGGAGATAATAAACACACCCCTAATGCGAAAAGATGAATTACAAAAATCTATGCAGAAAATGAAAGATAGTAGTGATTTAATTATTAAACCAAATGAAAGAATAGAAGAACCATCTTCAAATGATAGATAAAAAAATATATAGACTTATTATTAGAAGCAGATCCAAGTAAAGAGATTAGTATCTATAATAAAAAAGATAAGGAAAGTATAAAAAGAGGTTTATAGGATAAAAATCAATGAATTGATAGAAAAACGAAAGTTACCAGAATTATAATCAATATATAAGATTATTAATAAAAAAGGAGGAGAGAGTTTGAATAATATAGAAACTTTAAGAGATTTAATAATTTATCAAAGTCAAAAAAATCAAAATATTTCTGTTGAGGTATTGTATGATAACGAAGATTTTTGGTTAACTCAAAAATCTATGGGAAAACTATTTAATGTTGCTGAAAATAATATTACATATCATTTACAAAATATATTTAAAGATAAAGAATTAGAAGAAAATCGAACTACTCAAAAAATTAGAGCAGTTCAAAAAGAGGGTAATAGAAATGTTTCAAGAGAATTAACATTTTATAGTTTAGATGCAATTATTGCTGTTGGTTATAGAGTTAATTCTAAAGAGGCAACAGATTTTAGAATTTGGGCGACTAATACACTAAAAGAATACATAAAAAAAGGTTTTGTTTTAAATGATGAATTTTTAAAAAATGGTCCGAAATTTGGAAAAGATTATTTTAAAGAATTATTAGAAAGAATTCGTTCAATCAGGACAAGCGAACGAAGAATATGGCAACAAATAACAGATATATTTGCAGAATGTAGTATTGATTATGATAAAGATTCTGAAATAACACACAAATTTTATGCTACAGTTCAAAATAAATTCCACTTTGCAATTACTGGAAATACCGCTGCTGAAATAGTATATAATAAAGCAAATCATACAAAAGAGAATATGGGACTAACAACATGGAAAAATTCTCCTGATGGTAGAATATTAAAATCAGATGTAATGATCGCAAAAAATTATCTAGATGAAAAACAAATAAAGCGTTTGGAAAGAGCTGTGTCAGGATACTTTGATTATATAGAAGACTTGATAGAAAGAGAAAATACTTTTACAATGGACGAATTCGCAAAAAGCATAAATGAATTTTTAGAATTTAGGAGATATGATATTTTAAAAGATAATGGTAAAATATCGAGAAAAGAAGCAGAAGAAAAAGCAGAAAAAGAATACATAGAATTTAATAAAACACAAAAAATAACCTCTGACTTTGATAAGTTATTATTGGAAAGTAAAAAGTTAGAAAATAAAACAATATAATACTTGGCTAAAAATAAGGAGGGTATATATTATAACCGCAAAACCTTTTAAACTATGAAAACAAAGAATTATAGCAGTTTTTAACCAAAACTGCTATATAAGAAAATAAAGGACTTTAGGATTCGAAACATATTTGTATCAACTATTTCAATGAGTAATGTCAGGGTTCGCAATTTTGAGTGGTTAAATATGAAAGCTTCAGAGGAAAGTAGATATAATTGCCACAATCTAAACAAGCCAGAATTACCAGCCAATTTTGAATTCTTACCAGTAAAAAGAAACATTATAATAAAGAAAGAAAAAGA
>CAQRYF010000008.1:838-27680 GCA_948875265.1 uncultured Clostridia bacterium | reverse complement strand
CCAATTTTGAATTCTTACCAGTAAAAAGAAACATTATAATAAAGAAAGAAAAAGAGAATAAAGAACAATATTTGGATTTATTATTAGAAGCAGATCCAAGTAAAGAGATTATACAGGACTATTTAAAAAAGGGAGAATTATTTGTATTAACATATAAGGAAGAAGTAGCATGTGTAGCAGTAGTAACTAAAGCGGATGATGATAGCATAGAGCTAAAAAACATAGCAACAGTAGAAAAACATCGTGGACAAGGCTATGGTAAAAAAATGATAAAGTATTTATTCGATAACTATAAACAAAAATATAATAAAATGATAGTAGGAACGACAGAAAATAATATTGCATTCTATGTAAAACAAGGTTTTGATAAATATGAGAAAACAATAAAAAATTTCTTTGTAGATAATTATGATGAAGAGATATGGGATGGAGATTTACATTGCACAGACATGTATTATTATTCAAAGGATTTAAAGAAGATAAATAGTAATTTGTGTAATATAGAGGGGGTAATAATATGATTCTATTATTGATATTAATTATATTGGTATTAGTCATTGTATTTTTTGTAACAAAATTAAAAGTGAAATCTATTAAAATTTCCAAAAAGAAATTGTTTATTATATTAACTATAATTGCAGTAGTTGTAATAGCATTAAGTGCTTTAATACCTTTTATAAATAAACATAAATATGATAATGTTAAGATTGAAGATAACTATTATGCAGTACTTAGTGGTGGTGTAGGCGAAATGGTAAATTATACTTATTTATATATGATAAATGGAGAATACAAATATATACAAGTACAAAGTAATACTACATATTGGGGAAGTACTGAATGGGTAGAGAAAGTTACAAAAGTTGGAAAACTGACTTGGCCTCAAGAGGTAATAGATGTAGCAAAACAAAATGGTTCAGATGGTTGGGTAACAATAAATGTAGATATTCCAGAAACTAAATACCAGAAAGGATATAATAAAGGAGAGTTAATTACTATAGAGGAACTTAGAATGCTTATATCTATAGATTAATAATTTGTAAATCTAATTCTAGTATAAATATAAAGTTAAATTACAAGTTATATGGGAGAGAAAAGGAAAAAGACTTATAAAAAAAGGAGGGAAAAATTTGATAGATAAATTATTCGAAAACAATAATGAAATTATAATATATACAACTGATGATGGACAAGTTAAAATAGAAGTTAGGCTTGAAGATGAAAATGTTTGGCTTACACAAAATGCTATGGCTGAGTTATTTAATACAACGAGAAATAATATAACAATACATATAAAAAACATTTTTGAAGAAGGAGAATTAGAAGAAAATTCAGTTAGTAAGGAATCCTTACTAACTGCTAAAGATGGTAAAAATTATAAGACAAAATTTTATAATTTAGATTTAATTATATCAGTTGGATATCGTGTAAAGTCAATTCGTGGTACTCAATTTAGAATATGGGCAAATAAATTAATAAAAGAATATCTAATTAAAGGATATAATTTGAATGTGGATAGATTTAAAAATAATGGTGGAGGAGTGTATTTCGAAGAAGTATTAGAAAAAATTAGAGATATTCGTTCATCAGAAAAGGTATTTTGGAGAAAAGTATTAGATATTTACGCTACAAGTGTTGACTATGATGCAAGAGATGAAAAAACAAAAGAATTTTTTAAAACTGTTCAAAACAAGATGCATTATGCAGTTCATGGAAATACAGCAGCAGAAGTAATTTTCAACAGGGTAGATAGTGAAAAAGAGAATATTGGTTTAACTAATTTTAAAGGAAATAGTCCTACAAAAGCAGAAACAGAAATCGCAAAAAATTATTTATCGGAAAAAGAATTAGATTTATTAAATAGAATGGTATCTGCATATTTAGATGTAGCAGAAATTAATGCTTTAAATATGCAACCTATGACAATGAAAGATTGGATAAAAGAACTAGATGGATTTTTGACAATGACACATAAAGAAATATTAGAAGGAGCAGGAAAAATATCTCATGAAAAAGCTTTAGAGAAAGCACATGAAGAATATGATAAATATATGAAAACTCATTTAACACAAGCTGAGAAAGATTACTTAGAAATAATGGGAGAAGACATAAAAAAATTAAAATAATTATAGGAAGTTATATATTATAACCGCAATTTTTTGAAAAATACTGAAAAATAAAGATTTTTCAAAAATTAATAGATTAGTTTAGAAATAATACTAATAAGAATTTAAAAGCACGAAAAGTTGGGGAGTAAAAGGATTTTATGAATCAAACAGAATGAAGAAATACATACGCAAATTTATGCGGTTAAATACAAAAACCTCAGAGGAAAGTAGGTATAATAAACAGATAAAAAAAGATAAAGAAAAATTTAATAGTTAGAATAATGAAAGGAGTATTATGAAAGATACAAATAAAATAGTGATTTTTGACTGGGGTGGTGTTATAGAAAATAATAATCCAGAAGAATATACTATAAATAAAGCGATAATAGATATAATGAGAAAATATAATTGTAATTTATCTAATGAAGAAATTTTTAATATTTGTTCAAATGGAAAAAATTTATATAATACGTTTATAAATGATGATGAAGAAATAACAAAAAAGTGGTTTAAAGAAGTAAAAAATAAATTAAATATTAGCTGTACATATGAAGAATATAAAAAGTCGTATTATGAATATGGTAAAAAGATACCATATCATAGAAATGTTGTTAGATATTCACATGATTTAAATAAAAAATGTAAAACAGCAGTGTTTTCTAGTCTAGTAAAATTAGATTATCAGAGAATTAATGACCAAGTTAATTTATCAAAATTTGATTATGTTTTTCTTACATATAGAATGGGATATAATAAACCAAATGAAAAGACTTTTGAAATTATCGAAAAACAAACAAGAATAAAGCCCGAAAATATGTTATTTATTGATGATACAAAGGTTAATATCGATGTTGCGCAGAAGAGAGGCTGGAATACTTGTAATGCAAATGGATATGAATTAGATAAAATAAAAAAAACTGTAAAAATTTTCTTGCATTGATGATGTAAATAGGCACACGTATATTTGAAAAATAATTTAATAGAGAATAATAATGATATTATAATTTATATAACAGATGATTGAAAAGTTAAAATTGAAGTCAGAATATAACAAATAAGTTTTACAAGCAAAGTAAATCTAATTATTAAAAATCAAAATTTGAGGAGAGTTAATGAAAAACAAAAGTAAAAAAAATAACCATATAAATTTACTAATAGTAATATTTATAAATTTGTTAATATTTGGTGCAACAAATATTATGTTTGATGTAAAATATGAACAAGTTGATGATTTTATAATATATAATTTATATTCAGGATTAGATGGAACATATAACTTACATGGTATATATATTCATCCACTTATTTGCCTAATAATAAGTATGCTATATAGAATAATTCCAATTATAAATTGGCATAGCATATTTTTATTAAGTATGCAGTTTATCTGTTTTACATTAATAGGATATACAATTCTAAAAAAACATAATAATGAGTTAGCAATAATATTATATATAGCATTTGCAAGTATATTTTATACAACACTATTAATGCTTATACAATATACATCAGTTGCAGCATTATTGATAATTACATCATTTATTTTATTTATAGATAGAGTAGAAAAAGAAGAAAAAGTAAAGATAAAAAAATCTATACTAATATTTATATTGTATATGATAGGCATAATGACAAGAATGCAATCTCTATTAATTGTAATTCCATTTATGGGCTTGTATTTTTTTATAAATATAATAAAATATAAATATAAAACAATACAAAAAGATAAAATAGTAACAATAATAAAATATTATACAGTATATTTGTTAATTACATTAGTAGTATTGATATCTACAAATATTATATATAACTCAAATCAAGTGTATAAAAATTATATGGAATATAATGATATAAGATCAACTTTACATGATATTATATATGTTGATTATAATGAAAATAAAGAAATATTTGATGAGATTGGTTGGTCTAAAAACGATCATTATATGTTTTATACATTTAACTTTGGAGATGAAAATATATATTCAAAAGATAACTTACAAAAAATATTAGAATATAAAATTCAAAAAGATGGTATGTATAAGATTAGTACAAACTTATATGAAATTATAAAAAGACTATTTGAAGAAATGAGATATTCTATACCATATATGTCAATACTATTTATCATCATTTTTATAATAAGTCTATTTAATAAAAATAGAAAAAAGGAAAACATATTAATATTTATTACAACAATATTAATACATTTATTATTTATTATAATAAATAGAAGTATGTTAAGAGTAGTAATTCCTGAGTATATTTTAGGAGCAGCTCTAATAATGTATAATTTAAAGTTTAAATACAAAGATAAAATAAACGATGACATGAAAAATTGCTTAATTGTGATTTGTATTATAGTAAGCATATGTATGCTATGTGGTAATAAATATAATTATCAGTATAAGCTAGATGACTATAAAAACTATCAGGAATTAATAAATTATACAAGTAATAATAAACAAAATGTATATTTATATACAACACCAGCATTACAATATAGATATTTAGTGTATCCAGTATATAAAATGCCACCAAAATCATCCTTTTCAAACCTAAGAGTCATAGGAGGGTGGGATATATTTACACAAAACTACTATGATTTTAAAGATAGATATGAATTAGATGGCAACTTATTAGATTTATTAAAAGATAATGTTTATTTAATTGATGGGAATGTATATTGGTCTGGGAGAAGATTTGACAATTATAAAGAAAACATAGTTTTTGCTATAAAAGAGAATTATAATATTAAAGTAGAATGTAGAGAAGTAAAAGAATTTGATAATTTGAAAATATATAAAGTTTATAATTCAGAAGATATATCTAAAAAGTAAAATAATAAATAAAGAAAATATCGAAAAAATAATATTTGCACATAAAATTATAAATAGAAAAAAGGAGAGGTTATATTTTGGACAAATTAGTATTAATAGATGGAAATAGTATAATGAATAGAGCATTTTATGGAATAATGGGAAGTAAAATGTTAATGACTAAAGATGGAAAATATACAAATGCAGTATATGGCTTTTTAGCAATTCTTTTTAAATTGTTAGAAGATGTTGATCCTCAATATATTGTAGTAGCATTTGACTTAAAAGCACCAACTGCAAGACATAAGCTATATGAAGGTTATAAAGCTACAAGAAAAGGAATGCCAAATGAACTTGCAGAACAAATGCCAATTATAAAAGAAATTTTAACTGCAATGAATATTGACATAGTGGAAATGGAAGGATATGAAGCTGATGATGTATTAGGTACATTATCTAGATATGGAGAAAAACAAGGATTAGAAGTAACTATTCTTTCAGGAGATAGAGATACTTTTCAGCTTGCAACTGATAAAGTAACAATAAGAATACCACGTACAAAAGGAGGAAAAACAGAAACAGAAGAATATAATAGAGAAAAAATAATTGAAACATATGGAATAGAACCAAAGCAATTAATAGATGTAAAAGGATTACAAGGAGATACATCAGATAATATTCCAGGTGTGCCAGGAGTAGGAGAAAAAACAGCATTAACTTTAATTCAGAAATTTGGCTCAATAGAAAACCTATATGAAAGTGTTGAAAAAGGAGATGCAGGTTTAAAAGGAAAACAAAAAGAAAAAATAGAGAATAATAAAGATTTAGCATTTTTATCAAAAACACTAGGAACAATAAATTTAGAAGTTCCAATAGAAGATACATTAGAGAACTTTAAAGTAGAAGAATGGAATAAAGAAAAAGTATTAGAAATATTTAAAGAATTAAACTTTAATAGATATATAGATAGATTTTCTTTAAGAAGTGAAAATGATAAAGAAGAAAAAAGGGAAACTTTTAAGAAAGTAGATAAAACTTGTGAGGAAATAATAAAATTAATAAAAGAACAAAATAAAATGATATTTTATTTAGGAACAAAATCAGATGAAAATCCAGAAAAAATTATAAAAGAAAAAATAACATCTATTAATATATATAATGAAAAAGAAAATGAAGTATATAATTTAGAATTTAATGAAAAAGATTTTACACATCAAATTAAAGAAATTTTTGAAGATGAAAAAATAAAAAAGATAAGTATTAACTTAACCAAAGTATATATTTTACTAAAACAAATTGAAATAACATTAAAAGGAATTGATTATGATATAGGAATTGCTAGTTATATATTAAATCCAACTAATAATAAATTAAATATAGATAATCTAGCTCAGCAATATTTAGAAATTGATATAGATGAGTATACTAAAAAAGAAAAAGAAAATGTTCAACAAATTAATTTATTTGATGAACTAGAAACAAGTAGTAATTGTAATACAGAAGCGGAAAAAGAAACATATGCAATTTATGTATATGCTATAGCTGAAATACAGAAAATCACATTAAAGAAGTTAGAAGAAATTGGAGCCTTAGATTTGTTCTATAATATAGATATGCCAACAGTAGAAGTATTGTCAGATATGCAGTGGAATGGTATGTATGTTGATGAAGAAGAGCTAAGTAAATTTGGTGATGAGTTAAGTAAGAAAATAGAAGTCCTAACAAAAGAAATCCATGAAATGGCAGGAGAAGAATTTAATATTAATTCAACAAAACAATTAGGGGAAATTCTTTTTGAAAAAATGAAGCTGCCAGTTATAAAAAAGACAAAAAGTGGATATTCAACAGATGTAGATGTGTTAGAAAAACTAAAAAAAGAAGATCCTATTATAGAAAAAATATTAGACTATAGGCAATTAATGAAATTAAATTCAACTTATGTAGAAGGATTAAAACAATATATAAATCCAAAAACAAAAAGAATACATTCATTTTTTCATCAAACAATTACAGCAACAGGTAGAATAAGTTCAACAGAACCAAACTTGCAAAATATACCAACAAGATTTGAATTAGGAAAAAGAGTAAGAAAAGTATTCAAACCAGAAGAAGGAAAAGTATATCTAGATGCAGATTATTCACAAATTGAATTAAGAGTATTAGCACATATATCACAAGATGAACATATGATACAAGCTTTTAATAATAATGAAGATATTCATAAACAAGCAGCATCAAAAGTATTCAAAACACCAATTAGTGAGGTTACTAAAGAACAAAGAAGTGATGCAAAAGCAGTAAATTTTGGAATAGTATATGGAATCAGTGATTTTGGATTAGGTGAACAATTAGGCATATCAAGAAAAAAAGCAAAACAATATATAGAAGAATACTTAGAACAATATTCAAGAATAAAATCATTTATGGAAAATATAACAGAAGAAGCAAAAGAAAAAGGATATGTAGAAACATTATTTAATAGAAGAAGATATATACCAGAATTAAAATCAAATAATTATATGGTAAGACAGTTTGGCGCCAGAGCAGCAATGAACACTCCAATACAAGGAACTGCAGCAGATATTATGAAAATTGCAATGATAAATGTATATAAAGAATTAAATAAAAGTGGTTTAAAATCAAAAATCGTATTACAAGTACATGATGAAATGATGATAGAAAGCACAGAAGAAGAGAAAGAACAAGTAAAGAAAATTATGAAAAAGTCAATGGAAGATGCAATTAAAATGAAAGTACCATTAATAGCAGAAATATCAGAAGCAAAAAATTGGTATGAATGTAAATAATGTCCTAATGTCCTATTGGGGACGTTTCTCTATGGGACATATCTTGTAAGTTTATATAAAAGAGATAGGAGAGATGAGTTTGAAAAACAAAAAATTACTTACTTTTATAGTAGCGGGTTTAATAGTATTTGTTTTTCTAGTAATGTTTAAAGATAAAATACTAAAGATAATATATCCAAAAACATATAAAGAGGTAGTGCAGATTTATCAAGAAAAATATAATATAGATGAAAACTTAATTTTTGCTTTAATAAAAGCAGAAAGTAACTTTGATAATAAAGCTGTGTCTAATAGAAGTGCAATAGGAGTAATGCAGTTGATGGAAGATACAGCAAAAGAAGTTGCTATTAAAAATAAAATAGATATAGATTATAATAATATGAAACAAGAATTATTAAATGTTGATATTAATATAAATATAGGTACCAAATATATGACTATTTTATTAGATAAATATGAAAGCACTGAAGTTGCTCTTGCTGCGTATAATGCTGGAATAGGAACAGTTGATAACTGGATAGAAAAAGGTGTTATAAAAGCAGATGGTTCAGATATTGAAAATATACCATATAAAGAGACAAATAATTATGTCAGAAAGATATTGAGTAACTATAAAATGTATAAGGAGTTATATAAATAGACTATTAGTTATTATAAATAACTGGACAAATTCAAGAAAATGGAATAAAATAGTAAACGAATAATAAAAGAGGAGTAAACAAAATGGTAATAGAACAATTAATATTTACAGTAATTTCATTTGCAATATTTGTATATATGTTTTTTAGAATGATAAAAAATAATGATACAAGTTATGTGATTATTTTAGTAATGGAAGCTATTCGGAATAGCATTAAATTTTATAGAAGTATTGTTTGACGTAAAATTAAATATGATATTTGTTATTATGAAATATATATTTTCTATTGTATTACCTATAGGAATTATTATATTAGAAAAAAGAAATACTACTTTATTTGAAACTATAAATATTATTAAAGCTAAAATATTTTTAGGAATAGGAGATACTAAAAAAGCAAAACAGTCATTATTAAAATTATTGGATAAAAATCCTAATAGTTATAAAGCACATAGAATGCTTGCAGAACTATATGAACAAGAAGGTGGAATGAGAAAATCAATTGATGAATATGTACAAGCAATTGACTTAAATAAGAAAGATTATGATTCATATTATAAAGTTGCAGAGTTATTAAGAAATTTAGATAAAAAAGATGAATCTGCAGAAATGTTATTCAATCTTCTAAATAGAAAGCCAGAAATGTATAAGGCAACTGAACTGTTGGGAGAAATTTTAATAGAAAAAGAGATGTATAAAGAAGCAGTAAATATTTATCAAGATGCTTTAAAATATAATCCATATAGTTATGATATAAATTATAATTTAGCAATAGCATATACAATGTTAAATGATTTTCAAAATGCTAAAATATGTTATGAAAAAGCTGCGCAAATTAATTCAATTGCATATGCTGCAAAATATTCACTAGCTGAAATTGCTTTAATATATAAAGATTTGGAAGAAGCAGAGAAGAAATTTTTAGAGTCAATTGAGGAAGAAGAATTAACAGCAGATGGATATTATGAATTAGCAAAAATATATTTAATAAAAAATGACAAAGATACAGCAATTAGATATGTTAACACAGCAATAGATACAGATAGTAAAAAGATTGTGTCAAAAGTAAAGAAGGATCCAATTTTTATACCAATTATGGCTAGGATTTCTATACCTTTCAATTTAGAAAATAATCAAGATGAAGATAAAGAGCATAAATTAGGTATAAAAGAAATTAGAGTAAAAGAACACTTAGAAGAAATGTGTGAAATAACAAGACATTTAAGTTATAATGATATAAATTTGTTAAAAAAGGAAACTGATGGTAAATCAAAAGAAATAGAATATAACGAAAATATACAGGATTTAAATCAAAGAGAAATACAAGAATAAATCATTAATACTCATAAAATTCTTAAAAAACAATATAATAAATAATGTAAAGGAGGAATTTTATGAGTACAAATTTTGCTATAATTGGTGGAGATTTAAGAATCATTAAATTAGCTAAAATGCTTGCTAAAGATGGAAATACAATATATACTTATGGACTAGAAAAAGCAGAGGAATTAAAAGGTACAGAAAATGTGATTTTTTGTGATAAATTGAGCAAAGCAGTAAAGGAAACAGAGGTAGTTATAGGACCAATACCTTTTTCAAGTAATGGTAAAGAAATAAATGCACCTTTTGCTGAAAAGGAAATTTCAGTAAGGGAATTTATGCATAGCATTAATGCGAAGATTTTAATAGCTGGAAGTATTACACCAGAGGTTTATGATTTGGCAAATGATGAATATATTGAAATAATTGATATTATGAAAAGGGAAGAACTTGCAGTTTTAAATACAATTTCAACTGCTGAAGGGACAATTGAAATAGCAATAGCGAATACTAATAAAATCATACATGGAAGTAGAATTTTGATTTTGGGATTTGGTAGAATAGGAAAAGTTCTAGCAAGAAAATTATCAGGATTATCTGCAAAGGTGACATGTGCTGCTAGAAAAGACGAAGATTTAGCATGGATAAAAGCATATGGACATATGGAGACAAATATAAATAATCTTCGGAAAAAATTTATCAGAATATGATATTATAATAAATACAGTTCCACATATGATTTTAAATCAAGAAAGAATGGAACATGTAAATAATGATTGTTTACTAATTGATTTAGCATCAAATCCAGGAGGTATAGATAAGAAAGCTGCAAAAGAAAGAAATTTAAAACTAATATGGGCATTAGCGTTGCCAGGAAAAGTAGCACCAGTAACAACAGCAGAATTTATAAAAGATACGATTTATAATATATTAAAAGAAATATATAAAGAGAAATAACAAAGGAAGGAAGAGTAAAGATGTTAGTAGAAATTTTAAAATCAACTTTATTTGGAATAGTAGAAGGAATAACAGAATGGTTACCAATTAGTAGTACAGGACATTTAATATTAGTCGAACAATTTATAAAATTCAAACAAGTATCACCAGAATTTTGGAATATGTTTCAAGTTGTTATACAATTTGGAGCTATTCTAGCAGTTGTATTATTATATTGGAATAAAATATGGCCTATTACAAAAAATAAGGAGAAAGCCTTAAAAAGTACAGGTATATTATCATATTTTGATAAAAACATTATGATATTATGGGCAAAAATATTAGTAGCATGTATTCCTGCTGCTGTAATAGGTCTGTTATTTGATGATGTTTTTGAGGCACTTTTCTATAACCCATTTTGTATATCATTAGCTTTAATTATATTTGGGATAGCATTTATAGTTATAGAAAATTTAAATAAAAATAAAAAGAGTAAAAAAGAAGAAAATAATCAAATTACATATAAAGATGCTGTTCTTATTGGATTCTTTCAATTACTTGCAGCTATATTCCCTGGAACTTCACGTTCAGGTGCAACTATAATAGGTGGGTTATTAATTGGATTATCAAGGCCAAATGCAGCTGAATTTACATTTTATTTAGCTATACCAACTATGCTAGGTGCAAGTTTATTAAAATTAGTTAAATTTGGATTTAGCTTTACGGGGATAGAAATAGTAGTATTATTGGTAGGAATGGTAATTTCATTTATAGTATCAGTAGTAGTTATAAAATTCTTAATGAACTATATTAAAAAACATAATTTTAAAGTATTTGGATATTATAGAATAATACTTGGAATTATAGTTTTAAGTTATTTTTTCTTAGTAAATAGATAAAATTATATAAGTAATTATTAAGAGTATTGATAAAAATATCAATACTCTTTTTGGGATTAATAGACAAGAATACCAATATATGCTATAATAGATTTATGTAAATTTATAAATGATTAGTGTAATATACTAATCTAAAATTATTACAATTATATATAAGGAGGAAAAGACATGGCAAGAGGATTAGTAGCTCAAGAAGTACGGAATTATGTAAAAGCACATAAAGAGGGAGTAACCTCTAATGAAGTGATACATTATATTCTTGTTGAAAAAGAAATTAAAGCAACGGAAAATAATATAAGAAGTACTTTGTGTAAAGTATTAAAAGGGCAAGGAGTACAGTTAAAGAGAGAGAGTATAGCTCAAGAAATACGCAATTATGTAAAGAAACATAATAACGAAGTAACCTCTAAAGAAGTGATACATTATATTCTTGTTGAAAAAGAAATTAAAACAACGGAAAATAATATAAGAAGTACTTTGTGTAAAGTATTAAAAGGGCAAGGAGTACAGTTAAAGAGAGAGAGTATAGCTCAAGAAATACGCAATTATGTAAATAAACATAATAACGAAGTAACCTCTAAAGAAGTGATACATTATATTCTTGTTGAAAAAGAAATTAAAACAACGAAAGATAATGTAAGAAAAACTTTGTGGAGAGTATTAAAAAAGCAAGGAGTACAGTTAAAGAGAGAGGGTATAACTCAAGAAATACGCAATTATATAAAGAAACATAATAACGAAGTAACCTCTAATGAAGTGATACATTATATTCTTGTTGAAAAAGAAATTAAAACAACGAAAGATAATGTAAGAAAAACTTTGGGTAGAGTATTAAAAGAGCAAGGAGTGAAACTAAAAAAACAAAATTGTAATAATTAATAACTACGTGTAGGTAGTTATTTAAGAGTATTGATAAATTAAATTGTCAATACTCTTTTCTTTATTATTCTATTTTTTTCTCTTTTCTATCTTGAAAAGAATTAGCAGTTTGATTACACATTTTTTCATACTCTTTACATTTTATCTTATAATCCATTTGCATAGATAAATATCTATAATAACAAAATGCTTGCTCGTATTGCATGATAGGATTAAACATAGGATCTTTATACATTTCATTCATATCAATGTTGCCAGTTGGTGGTATATTAAAATCCATATATGGCATATAACCATTAAAATCTCTTTCCATATTATCACTCCCATTTAAAATATATTAAAAAACTAAAAATATAGAACTACTTAAATTACAAATCAAAGTTCAAAAAAGGAAAAATATTCATACAAATATAAGTATAAAATGCTGCTAAAAATCCTTGTAGTATTTTTCCATAAATATATGGTTTTATTGATAAATCTGTTTTGGAAGTAATACTAAGAACTTGAAGTAAAACAGAAATTCCACCAAATCCTAGTAAAAAGGCAGACAATATTATATTAATAGATATCTTTTTACAAGCAATGTTAGAGATACTACTAATACCATTTGTTATTTCTAGAAATCCTGTTAACAATGGCATTATAAAACTTGTATCAATATTTAATGCATAAAACATAGGTTTAACTATACTACAGCAAGCAATTAAAATACCACTTGATTTTAAAATAGAAATAATACTAGAAAATATAACAACAAATCCACCAATTAATAGTACTGTAGAAATACTACTAGTAATACTTTCTGCTAGAACCTCTCCAAGGTTAGAAAAAGAAACTGAATTTATTTTATTATTATTATATGAATCTGAATAAGAGTAAGATTTTGAAGTCTGATTTTTTTTCCAGAAGCGAAATATTATACCAACAGAAATACAAGCTAATAAATGAGTAATAAATAGCAAGATTCCAATTGTTGTATTTTTAAACATCAAAATTCCAACTGTACCAATAATAAACAAAGGGCCAGAATTATTTGTAAAACTAAGAAGTCTTTCGCATTCTTCTTTGCTACATATATTATTCTCTCTAAATTGTGAAGCAATTTTTGCTCCTACGGGATAGCCACTAATAATACCCATTATAAAAGCAAAGCAGCCTTCACCACGAATATTAAATATTGGCTTCATATATTTATTTAGTATATTGCCTAGAATAGTTACAATATTAGTATGCATTAATAATTCTGTTGCTACAAAGAAAGGGAATAAAGAAGGAATTACAGAATTCACCCAAAGGGAAAGACCTGATTTTACAGCTGGTAGATTACTTTTTGAGAATAATAAAAGACAAAAAGTAAAGCACAAAAATAAAATAGGAAAGAAATTTCTTTTTAATTTAATTACATAAAAGTTATTTTTTAATACCATTTAAATCCCTCATTTCTAATATTAAAATATATTTTAGAAATTTATATAATATGTATTGATTTTTATATAAATAGATAGTATAATCTGTTCATACTTTAAATCTTAATGCAACTTAGAATATTACATAATTATTTTAATTCAATTTTTATCAAAATTTTAAAGTATAATTTAATCAGATTGGAGGTGATTAAATGGAAAAAATTCTATTAGAAGTACTTAATGAAGTAAAAAGAATAGGAGAAGATACCAAAGAATTAAAGAAAGATAATAAACAATTAAGAAAAGAAATGGATAAAAGATTTATCGAACAAAGAGAAGACATAAGAAAAGAAATGGATAAAAGATTTATTGAACAAAGAGAAGACATAAGGAAAGAAATGAATGAAAGATTTATCGAACAAAGAGAAGACATAAGAAAAGAAATGGATAAAAGATTTATTGAACAAAGAGAAGACATAAGGAAAGAAATGAATGAAAGATTTATCGAACAAAGAGAAAATATAAGAAAAGAAATAGATGGAGGATTTAATCAACAAAGTAAAGAAATAGCACAAGAATTAAGAGATATAGTAGGATATTTTGAGAAAAAACAGAGAAAACAAGAAAGATTAAATAAAAAAGTACAAGAAGAAATTAAAAACAATAAAATAACACAAGATGGATACAATGCTAGAATTTATAAAATTGAGAGAGTTCAGTCTGATTTTGAATCAAGAATTTATAATTTAGAAAATAGAGAAAAAATAGCTAATTAATAGAATAAAAAACATATGTCAAAAATTATTAAATATGATATATGTTTTTTTGTTGTTAAAAGTTCTTTTTGATTTTATAGAACTTGTAATTTTTAATAAAAAATGATATAGTAAAATGGAATTTTTAAATAATAGTATAAATAAATTGATAATAGAAAAGATGTATATAAAAAGGAAGTGAAACCTTGAATATAAAAAAATTGATAGAAGATGCAGATTTAAGGATTGAACAAAGTAAAATATTGTATGAAGAGCCTATGAGTAAACATACTTCTTTTAAAATAGGTGGACCTGCAGAATGTTTTATAAAAATAGATAATATAGAAGATTTGAAACAAATATTAGAAGTTAGTAAAGAAAATCATATACCATTAACAATAATAGGAAATGGTAGTAATTTATTAGTTTTAGATGGCGGAGTAAAAGGAATTGTTTTGAAAATACAAATTGAAGAATGTAGTATTCTAGAACAAGAAGATAGAATAAAAGTAATAGTTTCTTCTGGTATGAAAATTGGTAAATTAGCGAGAATATTATTAAAAGAAAAGATTACAGGATTTGAAGAATTATCAGGTATTCCAGGTACTATTGGTGGAGCAGTTAGAATGAATGCAGGAGCACATGGTAAGGAAATAAAAGATATTGTAAAAAGAGTAAAATGTATAGATTATCAAGGAAATGAAAAGACATTTAATAATCAAGAATTGGAATTTGGATACAGAAAAAGTATGCTGAAAAATAATAGATATATTGTAACAGAGGTAGAATTGGAATTACAAAAGGGAAATGAAGATATGATAAAACAAAAGATGGAGGAATATGCGAAATACAGAAAAGAAAAACAGCCAATAGAATATCCAAGTGCAGGAAGTACTTTTAAAAGAGGTAAAGATTTTATAACTGCTAAATTAATTGATGATGCTGGATTAAAAGGCTATACAATAGGAGGAGCTGAAGTTTCAATAAAACATAGTGGCTTTATAATAAACAAAGGAAATGCAACAGCAAAAGAGATTATACAATTAGTAGAATACATAAAAGAAGAGGTATATAAAAAGTTTAGTAAAAAAATAGAATTAGAAATTGAAGTGATTGGAGAAGAATAGTAATGAATGGTTTTATGCAATGGTTTAAGTCAAGTAGTAGAATGAAAAGATGGATGTGTTTAATCTTAATAGGAATTATACTTGCTTGTTATGGATTAGCTGAAATATTGGTAATGAAAGAAATATCTTTCCAGGAAGTTGGAAAAGTAATAGTAGTATTTGTTATAGGATTTGTATCTATTGTTTTAGGATTAATATTTTTAAATAAAAGAACATTAGAAGTATTAATTGAATCAACAGATGAGAGAATGGAAAATAGAAATAATGTAAATGTAAAATCATTAATATTTAATAAAACAATTTATGACAAAGGGCCTAATATTGTGGTTATTGGTGGAGGAACAGGATTAAATACAGTATTGTCAGGTTTGAAGAATTATACAAACAATTTAACTGCAATAGTAACAGTATCAGATTATGGAGAAATGATAACAAATTCAAGAAAAGAATTAGAAATGTTACCTTTAGGAGATATTAAAGATAGTATTGTTTCACTTGCATCAAAAGAAGGTCAAATTGATAAATTATTTAATTATGAGTTTACAAAAGGTAAATTAAAAGGACTTAATTTTTCAGACATTTATTTTTCTGCAATGAAAGAAATTAATGGGAACTTTGAAGATTCTATAATAAAAAGTAATGAAGTTTTAAATATGATAGGGAAAGTTATACCTGTAACATTAGATGAAATGAAAATAGTAGCAGAACTTGCAAATGGATATGTGGTAGAAGAAAAATCTAGAATACCAGAAGTGGTTTCAGAAAAGATTACAAAAATAAATAGAATTTTATTAAATCCATCCAATTGTAGACCAGCTCCAGGAGTTGTAGAAGTTATAAAAAATGCAGATTGTATTATAATAGGACCAGGAAGTTTATATACAAATGTTATTCCAAATCTTTTAGTTAATGGAGTAACAAAAGCAATAAAAGAAAGCCCTGCTATTAAAGTATATGTAAGTAATATTATGACAGAACCTGGACAAACTGATAATTATAGTGTTTCAGACCATTTAAATGCTATTATAGATCACTGTGGAAATGGAGTTGTTGATTATTGTATTTATGATACAGGAGAGATAATACCAGAGTTTATTAAAAAGTACAATTTAGAAGGACAAGACTTAGTAGATCAAGATATAGAAAAAGTAAAAGGAATTAAATTTTTACAAAGAAATTTATCAATGATATCAAACGATTTAATAAGACATGATCCAAGTCTAGTAGCATCTTCTATAATTGAATTAATATGTGATGATTTAAAATATCAAGATAAACAAAATGACCCTCAATATTTGATGTTAAATACTAAATTAAGGGAAGAAAAACGAATTAATAAAATTAAGAGAAATATGGAGAAAAGAGAAAAGAAAAATAATGGAGGAGAACCAAAAGAAGAGAAGAAGAGAGGAAAAAGCAAGTTTAGTAATAAATACAGTGATAGAATTGCATCAATAAGAGAAGCTGATGAAAAAGCTAGAATAAAAATGGAAAAAGAAATGGCCAAAAAATCTAAGAAGAAGAGTAAAAGTAATACAACCAATTCTAATACAAAAAAAGTCCAAAATACAAAGCCAAAAAGTGCAAGAGGAAAAAAGAAAAGTCCACAACAAATAAGGGAAGAAATGTTAAAACAATTAGAAAATAGTAAGTTAAATGATAAATAAAAAATATCGGAGGAAAAAATGAGAATTACAAAGGAAAAGCTAGGATTAGAAGAAGGATTAAAAAAGGAATGGATATTAACAAATGGAATAGGTGGATTTAGTTCATCTACTATAATTGGAACAAATACAAGAAAATACCATGGATTATTAATTGCACCACTTACTCCACCAGCTAGAAGGTATTTGATATTATCTAAGTTAGATGAGAGTATAGAAATAAAAGATAAGAAATATGATTTGTATACTAATGTATGTAAAGAATATATTTCACAAGGATATAAATATCAAGAGGAATTTAGAAAAGAGTTTGTTCCTGTTTTTACATATAAAGTAGAAGATATACAAATTACTAAAATTATCTGTATGGAATATGGGAAAAATACTGTAGGGATATATTATAAAATAAAGAATGGTAATTCTGATTCTAAATTAACATTAGCACCAGTAGTTAATTTTAGAGATTTTCATTCAATGAATACTAATCATTACTTTGATATTAAACAAGAAGTAAGTAAAAATAAAGTGAAATTAGTAATAGATGAAAATTCACAAATACCAGTATATATGAAGGTTTCTGAAGGAGAGTATATAAAACATGAAAATGATACATTTTCAAATATGTTTTATATAGAAGAAGAAAAAAGAGGTTTTTATCCAGAAGAAAATCATTCAGTGCCAGGAGTATTTGAAATACAAATCCCTGCAAAAACAGAAAAAGAAGTATCATTCATATGTTCATTAGAAGAGAATATAGAAGAAATTAATATGAGAGATTTAATTAGTAAAGAAATTATACGTTTAAATGAGTTATTTAATCAATCTTTATTAATTGATAATAGAAAAGAGAAAAAGACTAAAAAAGAGATAGAAAGAGATGAATTAATAAAAAATTATCTAATTGCAACTGATAATTTTGTAGTATATAGACCTAATTTTGGATTGCATACTATAATTGCAGGATATCCCTGGTTTTTAGACTGGGGAAGAGATGCTTTGATTTCGTTTGAAGGATTACTACTAATTCCAAAACGATATGATTTAGCTAAAGAAGTTTTATTAACTATGACAAGAGATATAAAATATGGATTAGTCCCAAATGGGTATTCAGGTTATGATAACAGACCCTTATATAATAGTGCAGATGCATCATTAATTTTATTTGAACAAGTACACAAATACCTAGAATATACAGGGGATTATAAATTTGTAAAAGATAAATTATATAAGAAATTAGAAAGTATTATAGAAAATTACTGTCAAGGTATAGATGTAGATGACAATAATATATATTTAGATGCAGATGGGTTAGTGGTATCAGGAACAGAAGATACTCAAAATACTTGGATGGATGCTAAATATGATGGAGTAGCAGTTACTCCTAGAAATGGAAAAGCAGTAGAAATAAATGCTATGTGGTACAATGCAAATAAAATAATGGAAGAGTTATCAAAGAAATTTGAAAATTCACAAAAAGCTAAAAAATATAAAGAGATTGCAGAGAATTGTAAAATATCATTTAATAATAAATTTTATAATAAAAGAAGAAAATGTTTATATGATGTTTTAGGTGATAATAAAATAAGACCAAATCAGTTATTTGCATTAAGTTTAACATACCCAGTCATAGAGCCTAGCTCAGAAGAAGCAAAGAATATAATAAATACAGTAGAGAAAAAGCTATTAAATTCATATGGTTTAAAAACTCTAGCTAAAGGTGAAGAGAAATATGTAGAAATATATGAAGGGGATGGATTAAAAAGGGATACGAGTTATCATCAGGGAATTACATGGACATGGCTTTTAGGATTATATTATAATTCTTTAAAGAATATTAGTAAATCTATAAAGGCCAAAAGGGAAAAACAAGAAATAGAAGAAAAAATAGATAAATTTTCAGAAAAGGTAAATAAGACATTTAAAAAGGAATTATATGAAAATGGTTGTATAGGAAGTATACCTGAAATTTATGATTCTAAAAAACCTCAACTTCCAAAAGGTGCTATAGCACAAGCTTGGAGTGTGGCAGAAGTCTTTAGGATTATATTGAAAAGATAAGAAATAGGGGATTAAAATTTAATGAAAAATAAGTTTACTAAAAAATGGAAGAAAAGAATTATAGTAATGGTTTTTTTGATAATAATAATATTATTTTTTACGCTTTCTCTTTTATTGTTAAACACATACTATAGATTTAAATCTGATGAAATTATAATAGAAGACTTTAAGAATATAGTATATGAGCATGATGAAAATGATGATTTAGTATATCGTGGTAATAAAATAACAATAAGTGATGAAAGAGAAATAGAGAAAATTACAAAATTATTTTATAAAAAATATATCAAAGGATATGTTATAGAAAATCAATTTGCATGTAACTGCATACATGACTTGAAAATAGTCTTGAATAGTAATATAACCATTGAGTTATGTAGTAATGATGGAGATGGAGTGATTAGTGTAAGAAATAATAAGGTGGTATGGGTACAGATTTCGAAAGAGGAACTTGAATATATTAATAGTAATTTATCGGATTTTTCTGATAATCAAATTTAAATTTTAAGTAATACTTGTATAAAAATAAATATAGTTTAAGGATAAAAGTGATTAATTATGATAATAACAGAATTAGAAACAGAATTAAAAAATGGAAATCTAAAAAGTTTATATCTTTTATATGGAGAAGAACTATTTTTGTTAGAGACTTCTTTAAAAAAGATAAGAACTTTATTTGGAGAGTGCATAAAAGGCATAAATTATATTACTATAGATGAAACAAATGTAAATGAACTAATAGCAAACATTGAGACTCCAGCATTTGGATATGAAAAGAAATTAATTATTGCAAGAAATACAGGTTTATTCAGAAAAGAAGGAAAACGAAAAAATGCAGAGATGACAAAGCTAAAAGAAAAGATTAGTAAATATATAGAAGAAAATATTAAAATTATAGACTCTAGTGTTGTTTTAGTTTTTGTTGAAGAAGAGGCAGATATTAAGCAAGAATTATATAAAATAATAGAAAAATTAGGAAATGTGTGCAAATTTGATTTTCAAAAACCTATACAAATAGAAAAAAGAATGAAGGCAATATGTAATAGTTATAAAGTGCAAATAGACAGTAATGTTTTAAGGTATTTTATTGAATGTTGTGGAACTAATATGCAAGATTTAATTAATGAAATTAGAAAATTGATTGAATATGCAGGAGAAAATGGAAAAATAGAAAAAGAAGATATTGATAAATTATCAATAAAAAAATTAGAAAGTGTTATATTTGATTTAACAGATAGTCTAGGGAAAAAAGATACAGCCACAGCTTTAGAGGTTCTTAACAATTTAATATATGCAAAAGAACCACTTCAAAAAATACTAATTACTTTATATAATCACTTTAAAAAAATATATTTAGTTAAAATAGCTATAAATAATAATAGAGATGTAGCAAGTAGTTTGAATTTAAAACCGAATCAATCTTTTTTAGTAAATAAATATAAAATGCAAGCAAAATATTTTAAAATTAATGAGTTATCAGAGATTTTACAAAGTTTAAGAGATTTAGATTATAATTATAAAAATGGATTGATAGATTTACAAGTTGGATTAGAAAGTATACTTTGTGCATATTGTTCTTAAATAGTAACAAAAAATCAAGGAATGTCAGTTTTTGTCGAACGATTTTCCTTGACTTTTTTAAATTTGGTGTAGTAAGATATCGTATAAGGAGATAAAAGAAAATGATAGAGTTTAATGAAAAAGAGAATTTAGCTATGCTAGAATTAGCGTACGAGTCAGAAAAGTATGGTATTACAGTAGATTTTGATTCTTATATAAAAAAATCTATTAATGAAACTAAAAGAGAATTAAAAAGAGAACAAAGAGCAAAAAGAGGTGAAAGAATATCTATAAAAAATATAAAATCAAACAAAGAACCATGGCACAAATGGATTATGAAGAAATTTGTAAATACTTAAAACAATATTCTAATAGAACAGTTTTAAATTTCAAAACAGAATTAAAAGATAAAATGGACGATTTAAAAATTTCTCCATATATGTATTAGTGTATTGATATTAATAAAAATTATTATATTAGAAGAATAGTTATGAAAAATTATATTATAATCTATAAAATTTTAGATGAAACAATAGAAATTCTTAGAATTTTATCTCAAAAAACAAATTATTTAAGTCAAGAAAATAAAAATGAAATCTTAAATCGAAAATAAATTTCCAAAAATGTATAATAAATCACTTTAATGATAAAAATAGTAAAAAGAAAATTTTATCAATTAAGGTGATTTTTATGTTAAAGAATAAAAAGAAAATAATTACTATATTTATTGTTGCTTTTATAGGAATTGTAATTACTATATTTGCTATATTATTTGAAAATAATGAAGTAGAAGCTTTATCAAAATATGGGTCAAGAGGTAGTGAGGTAACACAAATACAAACTAAATTGAAAAGATGGGGATATTATAACGGAAATATTGATGGAATATATGGGACTCAAACAGTAAATGCAGTGAAATATTTCCAAAGAAAAAATGGATTAACACAAGATGGTATAGCTGGACCAGCAACATTAAGAGCAATGGGAATATATAGCTCTAGTTCAACTTCAAGTTCTAGTAATTCAAGTAACGTAAATCTTTTAGCTAGAATTATATATGGAGAATCTAGAGGAGAACCATATACACGGACAAGTTGCAGTAGGAGCAGTTGTAATGAATAGAGTAAAAAGCAGTTCCTTTCCAAATTCAATATCAGGAGTTATATATCAATCAGGAGCATTTGATGCAGTAAGAGATGGACAAATAAATCTAACACCAGATAGTACAGCTAGAAAAGCTGCACAAGATGCATTAAATGGTTGGGACCCAAGCTATGGAGCCATATATTATTTTAATCCATCAACAGCAACTAATAAATGGATATGGTCAAGACCTATGACTGTAACAATAGGAAAGCATAGATTTTGTAAATAAGAAAATTCCCATTTTAGGGTCGGGTCTTAAAATGGGAATTTTTTTTGCTACTCAAAATAATAAATTATAAATATTAAATTCTCATTTTAAGACCCGACCCTAAAATGGGAAACTCATTTAAAATCCTTGACAAAAGTAATACGAATTGATAATATAGAATTGATATTTTAGCTAGCGGAGGAAAAGATGATATTATATCCAAATGCGTATTTTGAAAGAGTGGAAGATATAACAATTGAATTTTTACAAAAAAATAAATTAAAAGTATTGATTTTAGATGTTGATAACACATTAATAGATTATAATAAAAATTTATCAAATAGCATAGTTAAATGGGCAGAAGAATTAAAAGGACAAGGGATAAAATTATATATATTATCAAATACTAATAAGAAAGAAAAAGTAAAGGAAGTTGCTAATAAAATAGGTATACCATATAAATTTTTTGCTAAAAAGCCATTAAAGAGAGGTTTTTTAAAAATAAAGAAAGAATTAAATGAGGATTCTGAAAAAATAGCAGTAGTTGGAGATCAAATATTTACAGATATACTTGGTGGTAATAGGTGTAAAATGTTTACAATATTAGTAGATCCAATAAAAGAAAAGGATTTTTGGTATACTGCATGGAAAAGGCCAATAGAGAACAAAATAAAAAACAAATATAAGAGTCAACAAACAAAGGAGAAAAATAATGTATTTAAATGATGTACATATCGTGTATTATGTAATAGCAGCAATAGCAGGATTATTTGCGGGGCAATTGGTAGATTGGTTAAATAAGAGGTTGCCAGAATACGGAAGTATAATTTCTAAAGATATTATAAGAGAATATAAAATAAATTTTAAACCAAATTATATATTAATGTTAATTAATTCAGTAATATATGTAACGTTAATATATGTATATGGAATACAAGATACATTAATTGCTAATTTAGATTTAGTAAAATTTATAATATTAACACCAATGTTATTATCAGCATTTGTAATAGATTATAAGTTACAGATTATACCGAACAGATTAAACTTAACAATGTTTGAAATTGGTATTATATTTGCTTTTATATATGGATTATCAAATGTAGCAATAACAATTAATATGTTACTTGGAATGCTTGCTGGTGGGGGAATATTCTTACTTATAACATTAGTAGGAGGAATATTTTATGGTAAAGAAGCAATGGGATTTGGTGATGTCAAATTAATGGGGGCATTAGGACTATATTTTGGATTATCAAATATCATTATTATAACATTAGTATCTTTCTTAATAGGAGCAGTTCTTAGTATTATATTGTTAATAACAAAGATTAAAAAAACGGATGAATACATACCATTTGGGCCATTTATAGTTATCGCAACATACATAAGTATGTATATTCCATTTGAACAAATAAAAGCAGTATTAATGCAAATATTTACTCTCGGAATGTATAAGGGATAAAAAATGAAATAAAATGGGGGATGAAAATGAATCCTAAGTTGCAATGGCTAAGAAATAAAATGTCAAGTTTGGATTTACAAGGTCTAATAATATCAAATCCAATAAATATAAAATATTTAACTAATATAGAAGCAGAAGGAGTTCTTCTATTAACTAGAAAAGAAAACATATATATAACAGATGGTAGGTATATTGAGGATGTACATAGTACATTAACATTGTTTGATGAAATAATTGTTTATGATGTACATGATGTTTCAAAAGATGATTATGAAAATTTCTTCATGTTTTGTGAAAATGTGGGGTTTGAGGAAAGCTATGTAACGTATGCTGATTATAAAGAATTTATAAGAAAATATAAAATAAATAATTTAGTTGAAACAGAAAAAATAATAGAAAAACAAAGAATGATAAAAGATGAAGAAGAAATAAGTAATATACAAAAAGCTTGTGAAATAACAGATAATTGTTTTGAATACATTTTAACATATATAAAACCAGGTATGACAGAAAAACAAATAGCAAATGAAATAGAGGAATATTATAGACAAAGAACAGATGGATTATCTTTTGAAACTATAGTAGCATCGGGAGAAAATACTTCAAAACCTCATGCAGTACCAACCGAAAGAGAAATTCAAGAAAAAGATATAATAACAATTGATATGGGATGTAAAGTAAACGGATATTGCTCAGACATGACAAGAACATTTTTTGTAGGAGATATTCCAGAAGAAATAAAGAAAGTATATGATTTAGTATTAAAAAATCAGACACAAACACAAGAAGCATTTAAAGATGGTGTTAGTACGAGAATACTTACTAAAATGGTAGAAAATGACTTTAAATTAAATGGACATGATTTAATTCATAGTTTAGGTCATGGAGTAGGAATGGAAATACATGAAGCACCATATATTAGTTATAGAACAGATACACAATTAAAAGAAAATATGGTAGTAACAAACGAGCCAGGTATTTATATACCAGGAAAATTTGGAGTAAGAATAGAAGATACTGTTCAAATAACAAAATTTGGCTGTATAAGTTTAACGAAATCTGAGAAAAATTATATTATAATATAATTTTTTCATTTTGGGGTCGGGTCTAGAAATGTGAAATTTCATAAAAAGCTTGATTTTAAAGCGATTTTGTAGTAAAATAAATGAAGTTTAAAATATACAGAGAAAATATATATAAATTGAAAGGAGAAATTATTATGGCATCAGTATATTCAGCAGGAGATTTTAGAAATGGAACCACTTTTGAAATGGAAGGAAATGTATATAGAATAGTAGAATTTCAACACGTAAAACCAGGGAAGGGATCAGCTTTTGTAAGAACAAAACTAAAAAATGTTATCACAGGAGCAACATTAGAAAAAACATTTAATCCTTCAGATAAATTTCCAGCAGCAGAAATAGAAAAGAAAGTTATGCAATATTTATATAATGATGGAGGATTATACTATTTCATGGATAATGAAACATATGATCAAATACCACTAAATGAAGACCAATTAGGAGACTGCTTAAAATATTTAAAAGAAAACATGGAAGTTACAATACTTTCATTTAAAGGAAATGTATTTGCGGTAGAACCACCAACATTTGTTGAGTTAGAAGTTACATATACTGAACCAGGATTTGCTGGAAACACAACAACAACTTCAGGAAAGCCAGCAACTTTGGAAACTGGATTAGAATTACAAGTTCCAATGTTTGTAAATATTGGTGATATATTAAAAATAGATACTAGAACTTGTGAATATATGGAAAGAGTTTAAGAAAGGTGATTAACAAAATGGGTGTATTAAAAAACGAATATAAAAGTTTTTTAGATGACATAGAAAAAAATATAACAAATAAAAAAGATTTAGAATATGTAAAAGGAAGATTTGCTTCTTTTTTGGATGTTATGATGGATCAAATGGATTATATAATAACTTACAAAAAAGAAGAAATTGATAAATTAGAGGAAACTCAAAAACAATTAGATGAAAAAATGTCTAAAATGCAACAAGTAATTGATAATATAGAAAAAGATATATATTCTGAAGAAGGATTTGATTTTGAAATTGTTTGTCCATATTGTAATTATGAATTTATAATTGATGTGGATGAAAACAAAACAGAAATTGAATGCCCAGAATGTAGTAATATAATAGAATTAGATTGGTCAGGAGATACAGAAAATGATGACCATAGTTGCTCTGGCCATTGCGGAGGATGCAGTGGTTGTGGCGATGAAGATGATGATATGTAGTAATGTTGTAATAAAAGAACCCTAATACTCATTGAGAAAGTATTAGAGTTTTTTATTGTTAAAAATAGTCTAAAGGATTTTGATACTTATTATCAATTCTAATTCCCAAATGTAAATGGGGCCCAGTAGTAGCTCCATTTGTAGGATTACCATTACTGTCAAAATATTGATTTCCTTTTACTCCATATACATTTTTAGGACCAACAAATCCAATGATTTGACCTTGTTTTATTTTATCTCCAACTTTTACAATAAAATTAGGATCACAGTGACAATAACTAACTTTAAAATTATCAAAAGAAAGAGTAATTGTATAACCGCCAGCACCTAGAAAGTTAGTGAAAGTAATTTCTCCATCTGCCACTGCAATAAATTTACTACCAGGAGGAGCAGGAATATCAATTCCAGAATGAGAAGAAGAAGCTCCACTTGTAGGAGAATTTCGTTTTCCAAAATATGAGCTTATTCGTGTATATCCAGGAAGAGGCCAAACAAATCCATTTGGATTAAAATCAATAACTTCAGAATCAATATTGATATTTGATAATGTGTTTGAATTAATAAAGGGAATAAAAAATATACAAATAAATAGCATAATAAAAAAAATTATAATTATTGAAATATTAATCTGTTTATAAATAAAATCACCTCATATGTTTTTTTATAGTTTGAATATAATTGAAAAATATTCTTTGTATTATTAATATCTGAATAAACCTTTGAAGTAAAAGACTAAAAAATAATCTTACAATATAAATTGTAAGATTATTTTATGGCAGGGGG
>CAQRYF010000008.1:482-828 GCA_948875265.1 uncultured Clostridia bacterium | reverse complement strand
TACAACTTTTGTAGTTGTAAGTTTTGTTTGGCAGGGGTAGAAGGACTCGAACCCTCACAGGCGGTTTTGGAGACCGATGTGCTACCATTGACACTATACCCCTATATAAATTAAACACATTTAATATATTAGCATAAAAATGAAAAATTAGCAACAATTTTTGTAAAAAATATTGACTTTTTTTAAAGCTGGTAATAAAATATATGCAATTAAATAAATTACTGTGAAAAAGAAAAAGTGCTTGTAAAATTTATTTAAAGAGAGCAAGTGATAGTGAGATACTTGTAATAAATAAGCATGGGGAGCTTTGGAGTAATATAAAATTAAGGTGCTTAAAATAATAAAA
>CAQRYF010000008.1:234-457 GCA_948875265.1 uncultured Clostridia bacterium | reverse complement strand
CGGAAATTAGAACTTTCGTCCCTAGCAAATGTTGCTAGGTATGAAAGTTTTTTTGATGATGATTTTAGGGACGGAGGAAAAAATCATCATCAAGAATATATCTATGTAAAGTAAAATAAAAATAAATATAATGATGATTTTTTCCTCCGTCCCTAAAATCATCAAAGGAGGAGTTGTTATGTTAGAAAGAATGGATACTTTGGTATCGCTTTGTAAAAACAGA
>CAQRYF010000008.1:0-224 GCA_948875265.1 uncultured Clostridia bacterium | reverse complement strand
TCCAGGGTCAGAGATTTACGGAGGTTTAGCTAATACATGGGATTATGGGCCTTTGGGAAATGAATTAAAAAATAATGTGAAAAATGCTTGGAGAAAGAAATTTATTCAGGAACAAAAAGATATAGTAGGTTTAGATGCTGCAATTCTTATGAATCCAGAGACATGGGTTGCTTCTGGGCATGTAGGTGGATTTTCTGATCCACTAATCGACTGTAAAGAGTGTA
>CAQRYF010000007.1 GCA_948875265.1 uncultured Clostridia bacterium | reverse complement strand
GTACATATAAAACATATGGATTATATGGAAACAGAAGAATTTAAAGAATTATATAGTGAAAGATATAAAATCGAAGCGAAAAATTCAGAACTAAAATCTAACTTTGGTTATGATACAGCCAATGCCTGTGGAAAAAACGGTATTACAATTCAAGGGGCAAGTGCGCTCTTTTTAGTCAATATAAAACGAATAATTAAGTTAAAAAAAGAAAAAGTACAAAATAATGGATAAATATATCCATATATTTTATACTTTTTCAGTATTTATAGAAAAAACGTGAACTAAAAAAATATTTTCCAGTTCACGTTTTTTTTGAGAGCTAATTTGGGACTACTTTTTCAGCAGCCTCGGTTTTGCACTTCTATCTTTTGTATTTCTATATCTAATATCGCTTCTAAAAAATCTTTTAATATATCTTCATTTCCTTCTTTTGCAAACACTCTTTTAAATACATAATCATTTGTAAGTGGTAGTCTATATATCTCTTTGTTTTTTCTTACCATTATTCTCCTTCCATTTTACTAAAAATCCTCCCCTTTTGCAAGAACTTTTTCGTAAATTTTTACTATATTTACAATAAACATTTAAAAGTATCGCAAAATACCTCCTTTCTTTATTTTCTACTTTATTGATAATTTAGAATTAAAATTTGATTTTAACTTTTTGATTTTAATCTTTCTAATTTAATAATCTTTAATTTCTCTTATAAAAATCACTTTTTGATTTAATTTTATATTTTCATAGAATTAATTAATTTTTAAACTTTTGATAACAATTCATTTTAAATTATGCAACCTTTAAAATATTTATTGCATATACTTATTAAAACACAAAACAACAAGCTTCGCAATCATTTTTCATCGCAAAATTCGACACTTATTTAAATTAACTTTTACTTTTAAGAAAAATTATTATATAATTATTATCATAGAAAAGAGGAAATTATGGAACTAAAATATATTGTTAGAGAAAGTGATAACTATAAAAATATAAATGAAATATTAAATAAAGAATTTGAATTTTCAACTCGTTTGATAGCCAAACTGATTAAAAATAATAAAATTTCTCTTAATGGAAAAATGTGTAATACACGTTGGCCAATCAAAAGAGATGATGTTATAACTATTGATTTAAGCATAGACGAAGACAATTCTAATATTGTACCAACGAAGATGGATTTAGACATAATTTATGAAGACGAATGGCTTTTAGTTGTTAATAAACCTGCAGGTATTGCAATTCATCCCTCTCAGTTACATTATGATAATTCCTTATCTAATGGTATTAAATATTATTTTGATTTAATTGAATTAAAGAAAAAAATAAGACCAGTTAATAGGTTAGATTTCAATACTTCTGGATTAGTTATATTTGCTAAATGTGAATATATTCAGGAAGCATTTAGTAAGCAAATGCAAAATAATATCTTTAAGAAAGAATATTTATGTATTGCTGAAAAACCATTTGAAGATAAAAATGGAACTATAAACCTTCCCATAGCAAGAAAAGAAGGAAGTATTATTGAAAGATGTATTGATTATGATAAAGGCCAAAAGTCTGTTACTCATTACGAAGTTATAGATGAATTTGAAAATTATAGTTTAGTAAAATGCAAATTAGAAACAGGTCGAACTCATCAAATTAGAGTTCATTTAAGCAATATTGGCCATCCACTTTTAGGAGATACTTTATATGGTAACTCTTCTAATTTAATTACTAGGCAAGCTTTACATAGTTTCAGAATTATATTAATACATCCGATATCAAAAAAACAATTATGTTTCAAATCTAATTTACCAAATGATATGCAAAAATTGATATATTAAAAAATCTTCCAGATTTTCTCGATTTGGGGTCGGGTCTTAAAATGGGAAAATCTAAAAATATTAAATATATAAAAACTATAATTCCCATTTTAAGACCCGACCCCAAATCGAGAAAATCTGGAAAATAAAAATCAAGAAATTCAGTAATTCTATTTTAATGCTTCTTTTATTTCATCCTTATCTCTTACTCCTACAAATGTTTTGATTATTTTTCCGTTTTTTATTATAACAATAGTAGGAATACTCATTACTCCATATTCCATTGCTAAGTCTCGATTTTCATCTACATTTACTTTTCCAACTTTTATTTCATTAGATACTTCTTTTTCTATCTCATCAATAATTGGTCCCATCATTCTACATGGTCCACACCAATCTGCATAGAAGTCAATTAATACTGTTTTATTTGACTCTAAAACTTCTTCCTTATAATTTTCACTTGTTATTTTTAATACACTCATCTTTATTCCTCCTTTTGATGCTTTCTATTTATTTCCAAAAAACATCACTTTAATATTAATATTTAATTTATATTTCTTATATATCGTATAGCTTGTAATCCTGCCTTTGTTCCTTCATATACTGCTTTTGATATTTGTAATAAACCTCCTGTACAATCTCCACAAGCATATATCCCTTTTATATTAGTTTCCATATTTTCATTTACAACTATATTGTCATTTTTAGTAATTACTCCTAATTTTTTTGCAAAATCAGAACTGCTAGCAACTCCTTGGGCTATAAATATTCCATCTGTTTCTATTTTTGTTCCATCTTTAAATTCTATTTCTTCTACTTTATTTTCACCATGAATCTCTTTTATTTCTTTTGTATCTATTTTCACATTATCAGCTCTGAATTCTGGTACTTTCTCTCCATTTGTTAGTATAGTAATATCATTTGCTATGTTTATTAGTTCATTAGTTTCTGATATTGCATAATTTCCGCTTCCTAGAACTGATACACTCCTATTTCTATAGAAAAAACCATCACATACTGCACAATAACTAACGCCTTTTCCCTCAAATTTTTCAATTCCCTTTATCTTAGGTTTGTTTTTCTTACTTCCAGTTGCAAATATTATTGTTTTTGAATTGTATTCTCCTTTTGATGTAAATGCTTTAAATCCATTAGATGTCATTTCTACTTTTATTACTTCTTCTTCCTTTACTTCTACACCTAAATTTTGAGCTTGTTTAATTCCTGTTATATATAATTTTTTACCATCTATACCATTTTCGAATCCATAATAATTTTCTATTTTTTCTGTTTTTTCTAAACTTGATTTATCTTTATATATTATTGCTACTTTTAAATTAGCTCTTTTTGTATATAAACTAGCTGTTATTCCTGCTGGTCCTGCTCCTATTATTATAACATCATACATAATTCTTATACTTCCTTATTATATTTTTCTAAATCTAAAATCCATTTTTTTATATCTAAACCTAAAGCATATCCAATAAGTTTACCATTACTTCCTATCACTCTATGACAAGGTATTTAGTATCTTTTCTTATCATATCTTTATTCATATTTTTATTATTAATATCTACTTTTATTATTTGTCCATCTTCTTCGATTATACCTATTTTACCCAATTTAGTTTCTATATTATTAATGTATTTAATCTAATTTCACCTTTTACAGAGATTTTATCATCATATACATTTTTATGCAAGACATATTTTTAATATTCATATAAAATAAGACATAAAAAAATAGTACTTAAATATAAGTACTATTTTCTAATAATATCCATATCCATTATTCGTTCTATTATTCATCGCCCCATATATTCCTGTAGTTGATATTGTTATAAATTTTATTGAATATATATCACAATATACTAAACTATCATTTTCAAAAGAACGAAGTAAAATGTAACTTGCTCCAACATCTTGGAGGATTCCTATTCTATCTACTAGATTATTAGTTCCTATCAAAAACTCTACCCTCATTAATTTACCAATTTGTTCTCGTAAGAAACCTGGTGTATAAATTGGATTAGTCAATATCTCTGGTGAGCTTTGATTTATCTCTACTTGTCTTGTTTCTCTTTTGTTTATACTTTCTTCAGAATTTGCCATAACAAAATCTCCTCTCTTAAATTAATTATGTTTGTGAATATTTGCTAGTTGGTCTATAAAAGCAATGATCTCCTAATCTAGTATGAAATGTTCCTGAGCCATTACTAGGAAATGTTGAACCACAAGTTGGTCTAAACGGATTTAAGTACCATAGGCATTCTCCTATTTCATTTAGTCTATTACCTGCTAATGCCCAGTCTGCTATATTATAATGTACGTCAGTTGGATTCATATTATATATATTTTGAGGATTATATTGATTTCTTATAGTTTCTCTTGCACAGTCATATTGTCCTTGTTGAAATATGATATTTCTTATACTTCCTCCTTGCGATACTCTAGCATATTCTCCATTAGGTGCATATACACGATTTAATGTAACTGTTGCAACTGCTTTCATACCATTATCTCCTTCTCCGTCCGAGCTTCACATTGTACAATTCTTGCTAATAACTCTCTATCTGAATATGCCATAATAATCACTCCTAATATTTTATTATATTTTCTATTTAAAAAATAGTTACAATTATTTAATAGATTTTTTGTATTTTCTTAAAAGTATGATATAATTTTTTAGGTGATTTATTTGGATATATTATTTAAAAATACTATGAAATATAATAAAGATATATATGAAGAATTTTTGCTTTTTCATAATAAAAAATATAGATTAAGTCATATTTTTTATACTATAACTATTATTGCTTTGATTTTGTTTTGCTTAACAATACAAGTAAAATATCACAACTATACAATTGCAATACTTTTTTGTATAGGACTAACTTGTTTTCTTCTTTGGAGATTTTTCCATCCTATTTGTGTTGCATCAAAAGAATTTAAAAGTGATAAAATACAAAATGAAGAAGAGTTTACTTTTACATTTTTTGATAAATATTTTAAAATTCAAAATAGATTAAAATACCAGACCATAAAATATAGAAGACTATATAAAATATTTGAAACTTCTACATTTTTCTATTTATATATTGATAGAACTCATGCTTTTTTAATCGATAAAAGTACATTTACTATAGGTTCTTCTAATGAATTTTCTAATTTTATTAGTAAGAAGTGTTGGTTTAAATACAAAAAAACTTGTTAAAATTAATTATTCTAACAAGTTTTTTGTTTACATTAAGCAGTTCTTATTCAATAAAACTTACTATTGTTTCACCCACTCCAGCATCAATATCAATATCAACATTTCCTGTTCCTATAATTTGATTATCAGTTACTCTTTTATTATCAACAACAAATTGTCCTAATCCTGTTTCTGCTTTAATTTTGTAATCTTCACTACTTCCTATTAAATTTATTTCTAATCTTCCTACTCCTGCATTAATATTAGCACTTTGATTTATACTTCCTGTAATGCTAGTTTTTCCAACTCCACCATCTAACTTTAATGTATCTAATGTTGTTTCATCAATTGATGTTTCTCCTGCTCCACATTCTACTTTTGCATCTTGAGCAATCAAGTCTTGTATATGGCATCTTCCTGCACCAGTATTAATATTTAATTTCTCACATTTTAAGTACTCTATGTTTGTATCTGCAGCTCCCAAATTTATATCAACTTTACTTAATTGCGTTGTTTCTGGTATATATATTATCATATTTGATTGTACCTTTGAAAAATTAAACCAATTTATATTCACTCTATTATCTTTTATCTTTAATGTCTTTCCATTTAATACACACTCAAAATCTGTATTAACTTTATCATATTCTACTTTTAATGATTCACCTTTTTTTATCTCTAATTTACATTCTTTTAAGTCTATATCCAAATTTTCTAATTCTGTAATATCTATAAAATCATTTGATATCATTTCCTGTTTTTCTTGTTTACTTTCTTCATACATATCTATTCCTGTAGAAATACCAAATATTAATGTTATTCCAAATACTATCATACTTATTATCATTATTGATAAATATATTGCAAATGCTATCGCCGCATATTTTATTATTTTTTGTAAAGATGTCATTTTATTTCAACACCTCCAAATAAAGCAACACTATTAATATATATAGTTGGTAAACTCTCATTATATTGTGCTTTTACTTTATTAGTTACTCCTCCAAATATAGGTGTAGATTTAACTTTAATATTTACATTTTGAGGTACTTTTATTTCAATTCCTCCAAATATTGCATTTGCATTTATTACTTGATCTTTAGATATTGTTGATTTTTGTATATCTATATCAACTCCTCCAAATACTGCATCAATATTTGCACCTTTAAATTCTTGACCAGATAAATCTATTTTTTGACTACCAAATGTTGCACAATAATCTTCTAATCCTTCTTTGTTATTGCTATTTAAAGTTTTTATCTTTTCACTTACATTTTTGTTAATAGTATCTTTAAATATAAGACTAATTCCTACCATAACCAATATAAATGGAATAATTAATTTTCTTATAATTCTAAATGATAAGATATCTTGAGCACAAAGTAACAATACTATTCCTACTACTAGCCAAATAAAACTCCAAGTTTTGCTATCCTCTTTAATTAATCCAATAAAGCTTGGAACTATAATAAATAAAGTCCCCCATCCACTAAAAAAGATATTAATATTTGTTAATCCTATTGAATTTAATCCTATAATAACACCTATAGCTATTATAACCAATCCCCATAAAACATTTCCTAATTTTTTCATATTTTCCTCCTTATTCCTTTTTAATTATATATATTTTTTTAATTAAAAACTATTTTTTCTGCAATTTTAAAATTCGCATCATTTTCGCTTAAAACAATATCAAAATTGGTATTAAATTTATCTAAATCCACTTCTGTACTTTTATTTAAAAAACATACTGTTATAGTGTTTTTTAAATCTTTTTCTTCTACCATTTTTTTGTCTTCTATCAAATCCCCAAATAATATTTTATATTGTTTAGTATTTAGATTTTCTTCTATTTGTTTTGGTAAATGGTTTTTCATTGTTTTGTTTAAAGTATGTATCATTTTACAATCTTCAAATTTTTTCATTTTCCCATCATTATCAAATTCAATAAAATTACTTATTATATAAACATTATCAAAATAACAATTATTTGTTTTTAAAAAACGTTCTATTACATTTCCTATCCCTGCTGATAATATTATTACTGATACATTTTTTAAATTCATATCCTGTAAAAATTCTTTTGCACCTTTTCTAAAAATTATGTTGCTTTCATCAATAGACTTAATTAGCTTTTCATTTGTAAGACCATATTTGTAATATAATCCCATGCATTCTGAATACCATTCTTCCATAGCTATTTCTTTTTCTTTAAAGCCTATTGAATAACTTCTTTCAATTGGACCATATTTTTCATATAAATCTCCTAGTTCTTTTTTAAACTCTTTTCCTAATATATTACCAGCAGCATCCCATGAATCTATGCTTTCTACACTTGTAATAGTTTTATCAAAATCTATTGCTATGTATACATTGTTTTGATTTAATTTTATCTTATCTAACTTATCTGTATTTGTATATATCATTTTATTATCTCCATATTTGCATTTTACTATATAATATTTAAAATTACAATGTTTTTATGTGAATATGTCATTATATTTTCAATATATTATTGTTCTGTATATTTTGTTGTGGTATAATATAAACGAATTAAAGGAGTACAAATTATGAAGAATTTTTTTATTATATTAATTATGAAAATACTACATTTAATTTTAAAAATATGTGGTAAAAATGGTGGTAATTTCTTAGGTAAAATTGCATATGACTGGAGTCCAGATATTTTTAAATATTTTAAAATAGATTGTCCTATTATAGCAGTAACTGCAACTAATGGTAAAACAATGACTAATAATGCAATTGGATATGTTTTTAAAACCGCTGAGAAAAAAGTTATTAGTAATACTGAAGGAAACAATATGGAAACTGGTATACTTTCTACTTTATTAAAAAACTGTACATTAACAGGAAAAGTTAAAGCTGATTATTTAGTTTTCGAAGTTGATGAAGGTTATGTTCCAGTTGTTTTTAAAGATTTAAAATTAGATACTTTAGTTATTCTTGATTTCTTTAGAGATCAACTAGATAGAAATGGCGAAGTCGAATCTTTAATATTAAGAATTAATGACTTCTTAAAAGATTATAATGGTAATTTAATTTTAAACAATGATGACCCAAATGTTGCAAGACTTGGAAAATCTAATCCTGATAACAAAAATGTATATTATTTTAGTGTAGATAAATATGATTATGCTACTGAAGATATGAAAGAAGCTGGCGAAGGAAAATTCTGTCCATTCTGTAATACTAGAATTGAATATGAATATTATCAATATTCTCATATAGGAAAATTTAAATGTCCTAATTGTAATTATGGAGATAATGAGATTTATAAATTAGCAACTGATATTGATTTAAAAAATAGAACTTTTAAAGTAGATGATATAATTTACAAAATTAGATTTAACAGTATATACAACATTTATAATTTTGTAGCAGTTATTTCTTGTGTTAGTTTGTATAATATTGATATGGAAATTGTAAAAGCAGCATTATCAAAATTCATTTTAAATAATGGTAGATTAGAAGAACTTGAAATAAATGGTATTCCTACTATTATAAATTTAGCTAAAAACCCTACAGGTAGTAATGTAAGTTTAAGAATTTTAAATGAAGATGATGATGAAAAAGAATTACTATTTGTTTTAAATGATAATATTGCAGATGGATTTGATGTATCTTGGATTTGGGATATTAATTTCGACAACTTAAATAATGTATCTAGAATTATAACAGCTGGAACAAGAGCATATGACATAGCAATAAGAATAAAAACATCTGGATTTGATAGTAGCAAAATAGAACCATACTTAGACTTACATGAAGCTATACAACAATTATATAAAACAGATATAAAAAAATATGTAATAGCCAATTATACATCTTTGCAACCAACCAGAAAAGAAATTTTGAGACAAGAGGAGAATTTATTATGAAAGAATTAAAAATATTATATTTATATCCTGATATATTAGAATTATATGGTGATTTCGGAAATATTCAAGTTCTAAAATACAGATTAGAAAAAAGAGGATTTAAAGCGATTATAGAACCATATTCAATTGGAGATACACCTCCAAATTTTTGTGATTATGACTTAGTCTTTGCAGGTGGAGGTGCTGACCAAGAACAAGGAATATTAGCTCAAGATTTAATTACGTATAAAGAAAATATTAAGCAAGCTGTTGATAATGGTACCTTTTTCCTTTTAATTTGTGGTGCTTATCAATTGTTTGGAAAATATTATAAAGGTGTTGAAGGAAATAAAATTCCTGGATTAGAAATTTTTGATTATTATACTGAAGCAATCGCTGATAGAAAAAAACGTTGTATTGGTAATATTGTGATTGAAGCTAATTTAAATGGGAAACAAACTAAAATAATAGGTTTTGAAAATCATGGTGGACAAACCTTTGATATAGATACTCCTTTTGGTAGTGTTTTATTTGGAAATGGAAATAAATTTGGAGATACTAAAGAAGGATTTTTCTTAGATAATGTTATAGCAACTTACTTACATGGTCCCCTACTTTCTAAAAACCCAGAACTTACTGATTATATTATTAAATATTGCTTAGATAGGAAATATGATGAAGACATAATTCTAGAACCCTTAGATGACGAATTTGAGAATAAATGTAGAGAACAGTTATTAGATAGATTTTTAACTAATAATAAATAATTTACAAATAAAAAGAGAAATTTTTCAAATTTCTCTTTTTATTTATACTTTTACAAATGTAATACACGTTGTTTAATTTCTTTTGTTTTTCCAACATTCCAGAAGTTCTCTCCTAAATAACCACAAGTTCTTCTTGTTACATTCATTTTTGTTTTATCCTTATTACCACAGTTTGGACATTCCCATTCTAGATTATCATTTACTGTTATTTCTCCATCAAATCCACAAACATGGCAATAATCTGATTTTGTATTAAATTCTGCATATTGAATGTTATCATAAATAAATTGAACTACTGATTCCATTGCATCTAAATTATGTTGCATATTTGGTATTTCAATATATGAAATAGCTCCTCCTGAAGATATTTTTTGGAATTCACTTTCAAATGATAATTTTTCAAACGCATCTATTTTTTCTCTAACATCTACATGATAAGAGTTTGTATAGAATCCTTTGTCTGTTATATCTTTTATTTCTCCAAATTTTTCTTTATCTACATTTGCAAATCTATAACATAAACTTTCTGCTGGTGTACCATATAAAGCAAACCCTAAACCACTTTCCTTTTTCCATTTATCTGTAGTTTCTCTTAATTTCTTCATTACTTTAGCTGCAAATTCATGTCCTTCTGATGTTGTATGTGATACTCCCTTCATTGCTTTTGTTACTTCGTAAAGTCCAATATACCCTAATGACAATGTTGAATATCCACCTTTTAATAATTCGTCTATAGTTTCTCCTGCCTCTAAACGTGCAATTGCTCCATATCTCCAATGAACAGGGCTTACATCTGCTTTTGTTCCAAGTAATGCATAGTGTCTACACATTAATGCTTCATAACATAATTCTAATCTTTCATCTAATAGCTTCCAGAACTTTTCTTCATCACCATCTGCTATTATTCCTATTTGTGGTAAGTTTATACTTACAACACCTTGATTAAATCTTCCTTCAAATTTATAATTTCCGTTTTCATCTTTCCATGGTGATAGGAAACTTCTACATCCCATTGGACTAAATACATTTCCTTCATAATTTTCACGCATTTTCTTAGCTGAAATATAATCAGGATATAATCTTTTTGAAGAACATTTAACAGCAAGCTTTGTTAAATAATCATATTTACCACCTTTTAAACAATTGTGTTCATCTAATACATATATTAGTTTTGGAAATGCTGGTGTTACATACACTCCTGCTTCATTCTTGATTCCTTCATATCTTTGTTTTAGTATTTCTTCAATTATCATTGCATTTTCTTCAATATATGGATCATCTTTTTCTAAATTTAAGAAGATAGTTACAAAAGGAGATTGTCCATTTGTTGTCATTAAAGTATTTATTTGATATTGTATTGTTTGCACTCCTGCTGCCAATTCAGATTTTAATCTTTCTTCTACTATATCATTTATTACATCTTCAGATAATTTACCTTTGTATTTTTTCTCTATTGATTTTTTGAATTTTTCACGGCTTTTTCTTAAATATTTGCCTAAATGTTTAATATCTACAGATTGTCCTCCATATTGGCTACTTGCAACTGCTGCTATTATTTGTGTCATAACTGTGCATGCAACTTGGAAACTTTTTGGACTTTCTATTAATTTACCATTCATTACTGTTCCATTGTCTAACATATCTCCTATATCTATTAAACAACAGTTAAATATTGGTTGTAAGAAATAATCCATATCATGGAAATGTAAAATTCCTTCTTCATGAGCTTTACTTATTTTTTCAGGTAATAACATTCTTTTTGTTAAATCTTTTGAAACTTCTCCTGCAATTAAATCTCTTTGTGTTGAAGCTATAATTGCATTTTTATTTGAGTTTTCTTCCATTACTTCTTTGTTAGTTGTTTTTATTAATCCTAAAATAGATTCATCTGTTGTGTTTTGTTTTCTAACTAATGCTCTTGTATATCTATATACAATATATCTTTTTGCTAATTCATATTTTTGAATTGCCATTAATTTTTCTTCAATTATATCTTGTATATCTTCAACTAACATTCTTTTTTTGTTTAACTCTTCGATATATTTTATAATCTCTTTTATTTGTTCTTTAGTAGCTCTTTCCTTAGGTCTAACCTCTTGATTAGCTTTTTCAATAGCGATTTGTATCTTCTCTCTATTATAATCTACAGCTCTTCCATCCCTTTTAATAATTTTCATTTTACATTTCCTCCTTCATTTTGTATGACCTAATTATATATCAAGTTTTTAGTTTTTCTGTTGCAAAAGCAACAAAATCAAAATATTTTTTACTTATATTTTTCAAATGTACTTATTGTAGTATTTTGTCGTTTTGTTACATTTTCATTACAAAAATATTACAAACTAATTACTTTTAAATTTATCACTTATAAATACTTTCTCTAAAGCTTTTGTGTTGCATTTGCAACTTTTTTATTGTATAATCTAGATGTAGATTTTTTTGGAGGATTTGTTATGAATATAAATTTTGATATTAACACATTTATAAAAGACTTTAAATCAACTTGTAGGAAATGTCAGATAAAAACATTTGAGAAAAACGAAGTCATAACTACATATATAGAGAAAAGAAATCAATTATGCATTCTTTTATCAGGAAATGCTGATTTAGTAAGATATGACTTAAATGGTAATAGAACTATAGTTGAACATTTTTCAAAAAATGCTATTTTTGGCGAAGTTTTTTATACAATTACAACAAATAATGAATTATTAGTTGAAGCAAAAAACAAGTGTGAAGTATTATTTTATATTTATGATGATATTCATACTAAATGTAAAAATAATTGTAAATTCCATCAAATTTTATCTGAAACTCTACCTGAATTAATATTAGCTAAAGTTACTGACTTAAATATGCGTATAGAGTTACTAACAAAAAGGTCCACAAGAGATAAACTATTAGGCTATTTTACTTTTTTATCAACTAGAACTTTAAGTAAAACTTTTGAATTACCTTTTTCATTAACAGATTTAGCTGACTATTTAAGTGTTGATAGAAGTGCCATGATGAGAGAACTTAAACTCTTAAAAGAAGATGGATTTATAGATAAAAATAAAAATAAGATTACATTACTTTATGATTAAAGGGACGCGCCCCTCGGTCAAATTCAAATTTAGTTTGACCCTAACGAACTCATCCCTTTTTGAAATCATTTGATCAAGGGGCGCGTCCCCTTAATCACTTCATTTGCATTTAATGGTAATATTTTTTCCTCTCCTGTTTCCATGTCTTTTAATTTAATTGTATTTGAATTTATTTCGTCTTCTCCAATAACAATTACATATGGAATTTTTAATTTATCTGCATATTTAAATTTTGCTTTTAATTTTTTATTATTTAGATATATTTCTGTGTTTATTCCTAATTTTCTTAATTCTGTTGCTAGTTTTATTGGTTCTTCCAAGTTTTCTATCATAGGTATTATCATTATTTCAGATACTGATTTTTGCTCAGCTTTTATAATATTTAACTCATTTAGCTTATAAAATAAACGTGTTAATCCTATTGAAACTCCAACTCCTGGTAATTTTTTATTTGTATAATATTCAGCTAGGTTTTCATATCTTCCCCCTGAACATACACTTCCAAGTTCTCTGTATTCATTTAAGAAAGTTTCATATACTGTTCCTGTGTAATAATCTAACCCTCTTGCAATTGTTAAATCAACTTTGAAGTTTTCTTCTGGCACTCCAAATAAACGTATATTTTTTATTACTTCTTTTAATTCACTTACACCTATAATAAAAGTTTCATTTTCTATTTGTAAATTTTCTAATTGTTCTATTTTTTCATCTGATGAACCTTTAATTTCTATAAATGATATTATTTTATTAATAGAATTATTAGATACTCCTATTTTTGTTAATTCTTCTATTACTGCTTCTTTTCCTATTTTTTCTATTTTATCTATAATCCTTAAAATTTCAACAGATTTTTCTTTTTGCTCTAAACTTTCAAATAGTCCATTTAGAATTTTTCTATTATTTATACGAATAGTGAAATCATCAAATCCTAGTTCTTTAAATATTGTATATATAACACTTGGAAGTTCAGCATCATTTATTAAATCTAATTCTCCATCACCTATAACATCTATATCACATTGGTAGAATTCACGAAATCTTCCTTTTTGTGTTCTTTCTCCTCTATATACTTTTCCTATTTGATATCTTCTAAATGGAAAACTTAAATTTCCATAGTTTTTTGCTACATACTTTGAAAGAGGTACTGTTAAATCAAATCTTAATGATAAGTCTGTTTCCCCTTTATTAAATCTGTATATTTGTTTTTCTGTTTCTCCACCAGCTTTTGCAAGTAATACTTCTGATAATTCTATTACAGGTGTATCTAATGGTAAGAAACCAAATTTTTTATATGTATTTTCTATTTTTTCTTTCATCTGATTAAATAGAATTTGTTCGTTTGGTAATAATTCCATAAAACCAGATAATGTTCTTGGTTCTGTTTTATTCATATATTTTACCTCTCTTTATATTATTATTAAAATCCACACTTTCACCATAATTTTGGCTTTAGTTCTAGATATATTGGCTTTTCATCTTTTAACATTGTCACAACACCATGACCAGGATATACAATTGTTTCATCTGGTAATGGCATCAATTTTTTTACAATAGAATTCATAATATCATCTCTGCTAGAAGTTGGAAGGTCTGTTCTTCCCCAAGTACCTCTAAATATTGTATCTCCTGAAAATAAGCAATTTTCTTTTTCACAATATAAAGATGAACTACCTTTAGTGTGTCCTGGTGTATGAATTACTTTAAATTGTAGATTCCCTATATGAAGTAAATCATTATCATCAACTCTCGAATCAGCTTCTAGTTCAATTTCTGGGATATCAACAATTCCTGTTAAATTAATATTTTTATCATTTAACCCTTCACTATCGTTTCTATGGATTAAAACTTTTCCACCACACCTATTTTTCAATTCCGTTACTCCTAAAATATGGTCTCCATGGCAATGTGTTAAATAGATATACTTTAATTTTCCATTTAATATTTTTATCATTTTTTCAATTTCTTCTACATTGCCTGCTGGGTCTATAACCATAATTTCATTAGTCTCTTCATCTTCTATTATATAACAATTTGTTGGATCTCCTATCCAAGTACTAATCTTTAGTTCTTTTAATATCATTTTATTTTTTTCTCCTTACTTCATATACGCTATTTACTTTTCTTATTGCTTTTTGAGCTTTGTTTAATTCCTCCAAATTTTCAACTTCTAGTGTAATTTCTATTATAGCAATTCTCTCTTTTGTTGTTTTTGTATTAACTCCTAATATCTTAGCTTTTGTTGTTCCTATTTCTTTTAATACATCTACTAATAGCCCGCTTCTATCATTAGAATATATTTCAATATCTGCTTGGTATGATGCCTTATCCTCATGATACCATTCAACATCAATCATTCTGTTTTCTTCTGATAATAAATTTTCTATATTTACACAATCTTTTCTATGAACAGATACTCCTCTTCCTTTAGTTATATATCCTACAATTTCATCTCCTGGAAGTGGATTACAACATTTTGAAAGCTTCACTAAACAATTATCAATTCCTTTAACAATAACACCTGAATTTGATGGTTTTGGTTTCCTTTGTCTTGATTTTGATAATTCCTCTATTTTTTCTTCTATATTTTCTTCTTGATGCTCTTTTCTATATTCTTGAAGCATTCTTGCAATTACTTTAACTGATGAATTCGCGCCAAACCCAACTGCAGCATACATTTCATCTAGGTTTTTATATTTATATTTTTCAATCATTGGTTCAATATATTCTGTCTTAAATAAATCACTATGTGTAAAACCTATTCTTTTTAATTCTCTTTCTATTAATTCTTTTCCTTTTTCTATATTTTCTTCTTTTTGTGCTTTCTTAAACCAACTTTTTATTTTATTTTTTGCACTTGAGCTTTTTACAAATTTAAGCCAGTCTCTACTTGGACCTTTAGAATTGTCTGATGTTACTATTTCTATAATATCTCCACTTTTTAGTGCTGTAATAATTGGCATCATTTTACTGTTTATTTTACAACCTGTCATATGATGACCTATTTGTTCATGTATACTATATGCAAAATCTATTGGTGTTGCACCTCTTGGAAGTACTTTTATAGCACCCTTTGGTGTAAATACATATACTTCATCTTCAAACAATTCTGTTTTTAATGTGTCTAAAAATTCTTGTGGATCTTGCAATTCTTTTTGCCACTCTAAAGTTTCTCTAAGCCATGCTAATTTATCCTCTTCAACCTTAATAGATTGTTTTTTTCCAAAATAGCTTGCTTCTTTATATGCCCAATGTGCAGCTATACCATATTCTGCTATCCTATGCATATCCCATGTACGAATTTGAACTTCAAATGGAGTACCTTTTTCTCCTAATAAAGTTGTATGAATAGATTGGTACATATTTGGTTTTGGTACAGCTATATAATCTTTAAATCTTCCTGGCATTGGACTGTATAATTCATGAACTACACCTAATGCAGCATAACAGTCTTTTACTGAATCAACTAATATTCTAAGAGCAAATAAATCATAGATTTGATCTAATGTTTTGTTATCTCTTTTCATTTTTCTATAAATACTATATAAATGTTTTGCCCTTCCGAGTTACCTCTGCTTCTATATGTTGCTTCTTTAAATCCACTCTAATATCTGCCATTATTTTTTCTATAAATTTAAGTCTTTCTTCTCTTTTTCTGTTTATTCCTTCAACTAATTCATGATATTCTTCTGGATATAAATATTTAAATCCCAAGTCTTCCAATTCCCATTTTAAAGAATATAATCCTAATCTATTTGCAAGAGGTGCATATAATTCCATAGTTTCTTTTGCATTTGCAATTTGCCTATCTCTTTTTAAGAATTTTAATGTTCTCATATTGTGAAGTCTATCTGCTAATTTTATAATAATTACTCTTATATCTTTTCCCATTGCAAGAAACATTTTACGATAGTCTTCTACTTGTTGTTCTTCTACAGATGTAAACATCATATTACTAAGTTTTGTAACTCCTGCAACCATATCAGCTATTTCTTCACTAAACTCTCTTTTTATATCATTACTTGTAGCTTCGGTATCTTCTACAACATCATGTAAAAGAGCTGCACAAATTGTACTATCATCTAACCCAATATCTGCCAATATATATGCAACATTAAGTGGATGTATTATATATGGTTCTCCTGATTTTCTACATTGATTTCCATGTTTATTAACAGCATAATTATATGCTTTCATTATTAACTTATTATCTATTTTCCTTGTATGTTCTTTTCTTTTTGTAATTACATCTTGAATTGTTATTTCTTTGTTACTCTCTTGCATAATCTTTTGCACCTCTCTTTTATATTGCTCTCATTATATCTTTTATATTAATTTGTAAATTATCCACACCATTAAATGTATTGATTTCTAAAACTCCTGCAACATCAACTTTATCTCCAATCCTATATTCTTCAGCTAAATTTCCAATATTAAATCCTATAGCATTAATAATTGTATTATTATCCTTTAATGTTAATTTTAGATGCTTTCCTTCTGATAAAGCTCTTATTGAATCAATCTTTAAATTTTTAAAAGCAAATATTGGCATTTTATTTCCTTCTCCAAATGGCTCCAATTGTTTTAAGCTTTCTACTATATTTTTATTTATATCATTAAAATCAATTTTTGCATCTATGTTTATAACTGGTACTATTTCTTCAATATGAGATTGTGTAGCAATTTTTTCGAATTCTTTCTTAAACTCATTAAAATTCTCTTTTTTTATGGTTATTCCAACAGCCATACTATGTCCGCCAAATTTATCTATTGTATCTGAACATTTCATTAAAGCTTCATGTAAATCAAATCCTGGAATACTTCTTCCTGATCCTTTTCCTATCCCATCTTCTTCAAAGCTTAATAAAATACTTGGTTTAAAATACATTTCTGTTATTTTCGAAGATACAATTCCGAATTACTCCATGATGCCAATTTTCTCCTCCTAAAATAATTGAGTTATTATTGTTTAATTGTTGTTCTTCAATTTGACTAACTGCACTTTCAAAGATACTTTTCTCAGTTTCTTGTCTTATCCTATTATGTTCATTTAGTTTCTGTGTTAATTCATTTGCTTCATTTATATTTTTTGATAACAATAATTCTAAAGCTTCTTCTGCTATCCCCATTCTTCCACACGCATTAATTCTAGGAGCTACTCCAAAAGAAATTGTGTTAGAGTCTATTTTTTTATATCCAGATGAATTTATAATTGATTTTAGTCCTATATTTTTCGTTTGTTTAATTAACATTAAACCTAATTTTGTAATTACCCTATTTTCATCTATTAATGGTACTATATCAGAAATTGTACCTACACATACAATATCTAAATATTTTAAATATTCTTCTTCTTTTAATCCCAGTTTTATCCCTATAGCTTGTATTAATTTAAAAACCACTCCAACTCCTGCTAATTCTCTAAAAGGATATTTGCTATCTTTTCTTTTATTATCAATAACTGCAAGGGCCTTTGGTAATTCATTACCAGCTTCATGGTGGTCTGTTACTATTGTTTCAATACCTAAAGAATTTGCATATTCTATTTCTTCTATACCTGATATACCACAATCCACTGTTATCATTAATTCATATTTATTGTTTACAATTTTATCAATAGCCGATTTATTTAATCCATATCCTTCATTTAATCTATTAGGAATATATGAGCTTGCTTCTAGTCCCCTATCTTTCAAGAAACTTTTTAATACAGTTATACTTGTTATTCCATCTACATCATAATCACCATATATTATTACTTTTTCTTGATTATTTATAGCCTTTATAATCCTATTTACAGCTTTCTCCATATCTGTTATTAGAAATGGGTCATGAAAATCTGCTCTTGTTGGTTCTAAAAATAGTCTTATATCTTCTTCGTCTACTATATTTCTATTTATTAATATTGTTGCTAATAATTCATTAATATTGTATTTTTTCGATATTTTCTCGACCTTTTCTTTGTCTGTTTCATATATTTGCCATTTTTTATTCATATTCCTCTCCTAAAATCTAAATTTTCTATTATTGTACAACATTTTGGACTTTTTTTAAAGTCTTTTGAGATAATTTGTTGAATAAAAATGAACTACTTGATATTTAATCAAATAGTTCTACTTTTTTACTTATAAATTTTCATTTGTGATTGTTCTTGGAAATGCTGTTTCATTTTGTTATTTAACTCTGTTTGAAGATTTAAAATCCTTGCTATGTTATTACTATCTATTAATCGTTGTTGTCTGATTTTTGGTAATTCATTATTTTCTATATTACCAACTGAAACAGTAAGGTTTTTTATTGATTTCTTAATGGCAGGTATCTCTCTTTTTGCAATATTTCTTACTGTTGTTGTTAAATCATTAATTGATGTTTTTATATTTGGTATTTCATTTTCTTCGATATTTTTTATCGAAGCTCTTATACTTGGTATTTCGTTTTCTTCAATGTTTTTTATCGAAGCTCTTATACTTGGTATTTCGTTTTCTTCAATGTTTTTTATCGAAGCTCTTATACTTGGTATTTCGTTTTCTTCAATATTTTTTATTGAAGCTTTCATACTTGGTATTTCGTTTTCTTCAATGTTTTTTATCGAAGCTTTCATACTTGGTATTTCATTTTCTTCGATATTTATAACCCTAGTTTTTAAATCTTTCATATCTATTTGCATATCCAAAAGAATATTTAAAATCTTTTCTTCCATATTGTACCTCCTTCCTGTTATAATTTTTACGTGAATACAACTATTTGAATAAGAATACATTTTTTGCTTTACTAAGTCGATTGAAATAAATTTTTTAGATATTAAAAAGTATTTTTATAGAAGTAATACGTAAAGATATATTATCATATTGATTTGACAAATTCAATATCTTTTTAAAACTTTTTTCACTTTTTCATCGCACAATTCGACAAGAAATATTTTTATATTAAAAATATTATAAGAAGTATAACAATCACATTACAAAAAACTTCAAAAAGTTACATATTTTACTTGAATTTCTTTTACTTTTGGTATAATATATTTAGGAAAGTAAGAGATTACATAGGAGGATATATAATGCCAAGAAAAACAAAAGAACAAACTGAATTAGAAAATGAAAAAAAAGAAACAAAAAAAACTAGTACAACAGTCAAAAAAACTGCTACAAAAACAAAAAAGGCGACTGATACTACTAAAAAATCAACAGCTGCTTCAAAGAAAACAACTACCAAATCTAGTATTAATAAAAAAGCATCTACAACAAAAAAGGCTACATCTACTAAAAAGAAATCTTCAGTTTCCAAAAAAGTAACAAAGAAAAGTACAGATAAGAAAAAAGTTGAAATATTAGAATATTATGATTTACCATATAGATATAATCAAACAGTAGTAAAGGTTTTAGCTCAAACTCCTACTACACTATTTATTTACTGGGATATTTCAGATACAGATAGAAAAACTTTTATTGAAAAATATGGAGATAATTTTTTTGAAACAACAAAACCTATTTTAATTATTCATAATGATACTTTAGGTTATAGTTTTGAAGTTGAAATAAATGATTTTGCAAACAGTTGGTATCTACATGTTTCAGATAGTAGAAGTGATTACAGAATCGAACTTGGTAGACGTCCTATCAATAAAGTAGAAAATTTCAATACTGATTATATATTTGTATCAATGTCAAATGAGATTGAATCTCCAAATGATAAAATATTATTTGATAATAATCAAAAAATGGTGTATTTTAGAGATATAAAAACTGGAATTCAAACTGAGAAAATAGTTACTAGTATGTCATTTATTAGAAATATGGGTAAAATATACAATATTTATGATTTATATAAACAAATATATCAAAACGAAAATATAGAAGAAATTTATGATTTATCAAATCCATCTTCATGAGACACTGGGGACAGGTCAAAGTGTCTCATTCTTTTCGTTTTTATTTTTAAAAAATTTCACAATATAATTGAGACATTTTCCCCTGTCCCTAATGTCTCAAATTAACAAAGGAGAATTATAATGCAAGAGAAAAAAGGATATGTAAGTTTTGTACTTCATGCTCATCTTCCATTTATTCATCATCCTGAAAGTGATGATTATTTAGAAGAGTCTTGGCTTTACGAAGCTATTTCAGAAACATATATACCTTTACTTACTAATTTTCAAAAGTTAGTAGATGAAGGTGTAAATTTTAGGATTACAATGTCAATGACACCACCCCTTCTTTCTATGTTAGATAATAAATTATTACAAAGGAAATATATCAAATATTTAAGAAGACTTATTGAATTATCTAAGAAAGAAATTAAAAGAACTGCTGGTGATGAAAGGTTAAATAAGCTTTCTCATTATTATTTCGAACGTTATTCTAATGATTTACATTTATTTAAAGATATTTATAATTGTAATTTGATTGAAGCTTTTAAACATTTCCAAGATATAGGAGTTTTAGAAATTATTACATGTGGAGCAACTCATGGTTACTTCCCTATCTTATACGTAAATGAGAAAACTGTTAAAGCTCAAATCGGAGTTGGTGTTCAAACATATGAAAGATATTTTGGAAGAAAACCTCGCGGTATTTGGCTTCCAGAGTGTGGCTATGTTCCTGAAGCTGATAAATATTTAAAAGAATTTGGTATTGATTATATTATAACAGAATCACATGGAATCTTATATGCAGACCCAACACCAGTATATGGTACGTTTGCTCCTATAGTTTCGCCTAAAGGTGTTGTTGCTTTTGGTCGTGATATGGAATCTTCCAGACAGGTTTGGAGTTCAATTAATGGATATCCTGGTGATTATAATTATAGAGAATTTTACAGAGATATTGGATATGAAGCTGATTATGATTATATTAAGCCATATATTGCTCATAATGGTGTTAGGGTTCATACTGGTATTAAATATTACAGAATTACTGGAGATACAGATTTTAAAGATTATTATAATGTTGAGTGGGCTAAAGATTCTGCTGAGAAACAAGCTGGTCATTTTTTAGATTCTAGAACTAATCAAATAAATAATGTATCGGAATACATGGAAACTCCTCCTATTATTTTATGTCCTTATGATGCAGAGCTTTATGGTCATTGGTGGTATGAAGGTCCTTATTGGTTATATATTTTATTTAAGAAGATATATTATGATGATTGTAACTTTGAACTAATTACACCATCAGAATATATTGATAAGTATCCAAATATACAAGTTGCTTCTCCATGTCGTTCAAGTTGGGGAGCTAATGGTTATAGCGAAGTATGGCTTAATCCTTCAAACGATTATGTACATAGGCATTTACATGTAGCTGGTGATAGAATGTGTGAATTAGCAAATTTATATCCAAATGCAAAAGGTTTAAAGAAAAAAGCTTTAAATCAATGTGCCAGAGAACTATTGCTAGCACAAAGCAGCGATTGGCTATTTATTATAACAAATGGAACAATGGTAGATTATGCTAAAAAAAGAATAAAAGATCATATAGGAAGATTTACAAAATTGTATTATCAAATAAAAGAAAATAATATTGAAGAAGAATTTTTGAAAGATATTAGTAAAAAAGATTGTGTTTTTCCTGATATTGATTATAAAATATATTTATAAAAATGTCCTTAAACGGACATTTTTTATTATGCCTTTTAACTTTAATTTAGGTCAAGTTTCATTTTTTTTCAAAACACATATTATGGTGTATAAGTTTTTAACATTTAGTAGATAATATTCTTATTAGAAGGGAGAATTTTAAATGAAATCATTATGTATTAAAACAAACAACTCTGATTCACTCAGATATCTACTAAATGAGTTAGATTCTTTAGAGTTAGATAATGTTTGTTTTAGTTGTAATCAATTTAAGTATTATAAAAATATAATTATTCATTACACTGGAAAAGAAGTAGATTTATTTATTAATAAAATTAGTACTATTCTTTCACTTCTTGTACTTGATGAAATGGAAGAAGAATTTTTAAATAGAATTATTCTTCAAAATTATTTCTATTTTGATACTAATGAAAGAAAAAAAATATTAGATTTGTGTTTTGATATAACAGCTAGTGATTTTTCATGTATTTTTGATAAAAAATTTAAAGCACTTTTCAGTAGTTTTAGTGAATTTATTAATAAAAATAATTCAATAGTTTTAAAGGGGTTTACTAATTTTAGAATAAAAAATTATTTTACTATTTTAGATGATATTGTTAATGAAGCAGTAAATAATTTTATTATAGAAAAAGAATATTTAGAATTTATATCACTATTAAGATTATATATAAATACTCAAGTTAACAATTGTGACTTAGTTCACATTATATATTCTAAGTCAGAATCTATTTTATTAGATGAAAATAAAGATATAATCACTACTTCTGAAGATTTATTTAAAGCAAAATATTTAAGTGATATTAGTTTTTCTTCAAATGACTATACATTGAATTCACTACTCACTTTACTTCCTAAAAAAATATATATACATTTGATTGATAATTATATTGATGATTTTATTAATACATTACAATCTGTTTTTGAAAATAGAATTGTCCTTTGTACAGATTGTGATATTTGTAAACTTTATAAAAATTCATTCAAAACAAAAAATCCCTTTACTATATAATAATATATTAAAGGGATTTTTTATTATAATTATAATTTTAATTAATTACCCTAAGGAATTTATAGCTTCTTGTAATCCTGGTAATAAACTATCTACTAATTCATCATTTTGAACAACTTTCCATTTTTTATCTACTTTTACAACATTTATTGTCTTTGTTACAGTTGTCATTTCTACTTGTTCATTTTTTAATTCTTCAGTTAAGTAATTCTGACTTTCTTGTTCAGTAACTTCTTTACCACTAAATGCTGCTTTTAAAGCTTTTTGCATCATATTTGTTATTATTGTTTTATAATTTTTATTTGTAATCTCTACTTCTACAGATGCTTCATTTCCATTCTCAGTTACTTTTATAACTTTCCAACTTAATTTATCAAAAAATAAAGTTTTTGTTTCTTCATTTAAATTTTCATCTAACAATTCTGTAGTATCTTCTTCATTAACATTTATAAATTCTTGTGCTTTTTCAAAGTCTCCTGCTTTTAAATCAGTAAATAGTCCCTCAACAGTTTTCTTAGGATCTGTTGATGTAACAATCATAAATGTCAATACTGCTATAATTGCTATAACTACTAATGCTATTATAGTTGGTGTTACCCATTTCTTTCCTTTTATATCTTTTGATTTTTTTGTTTCTTTTTTATTTGTTTTTACCTTTTTAGGTTCTTCTTTCTTAGTTTCAACTTTTTTAAATTGCTCTTTGTTTTCAGTTTTTGGAGTTTCTTGTTTTTTTACTTCTGTTTTTTTCTCAACTTTAGCTTTTTCTACTGATGTTGTCTTTTTTTCTTTTTTAACTTCTTTATTTTTTTCTTCCATATAATCCTCTCCTTATTTATTATTTATAATTGAATTATATATTAACTTGTCTTTTTTTGCAATATATTTTACTTTTTTATTAAAAAAACTCGTAACAATTATAATAACTGTTACGAGAAAATCAATATTTAGCCCTCTATAGTTTAAAAGCGAGGATTACAACCAATGAACATTACTTTTAAACTAAAATATATTGATTTATTTATACACTTTACGTGTATAAATAATATATCACACTCTTTACATTATGTCAATTCAATAATTTATAATAGCTTTATAAATTTAAATTTATAAAGCTATTTAGCTAATCATTGATATTGTTTCTTTTAACACAATAAATATAAGAACACATATATGTATTTTCCATAATTGTTTCATATTGGAAATTATTACAATTGAAAATAGTTTCTTCTATTTTTAACCATTCCCGTTCCCATTGTTCTTCTACATAACCATATTTCCATGAAATACGATTTTTACAACAATCAAATATTTCTTTACATTCTGCTTCTGATATTTCTTTTATCATATCATTCATATTAGTGTTTACTATTCTATTTTTTATATTACCAATAATAATATTTCTTAGCCTTGTTTTTTTCTTTGGAATATTCAAGGTAATCCTGATTTCTCCATCATGTCCTGAAATAACAATTACGTTTTCTGCTTTACTGTTTATACATATATTTGTACGCTCTTCCATTTTTTGTTTAAAATCAATAATTTTTGCCATTTTTGTACCTCCTCAACTATGTCGGAGGTATTCCCTCCGAAAATTTTTTATTTTTCAAAGGGTTTCTAAAAAATATATTTTATATTATAGCATATGTTTTATAATTAGTAAATGTTTTTTATGTAAATCATATAAAAACCTCACAATATTCATAATGAGTATTGTGAGGAAAATTAATATTTGCCATTCAATGTCCAAGAGTCGGGTAATTTACATGCTAACAATTACTCTCAAACATTAATATTAATTTTTTTATGCACTACAATCAATGTGCTTAATTATTGTAACACATCTCTTTACATTATGTCAATTTTAAACACTATTATTTATTCCCTGAGCTACAATTTCAGTCATATTTTCAATTAAATCATCTATTTCTTTTGGAGTAACAATTAAATTATAATCTTGAGGTAATAAAGCTTGTTTTATTTCTTCATAATTATCTTCTTCTTTTAATTTATTTAAATAATCATTTGATTTAGCTTCATCTTGCAATTTTTGAATAAATAAATCTAAAGAGTCATTCACTAAAACTGCTGTTTCTACAACTGTAGGAATTCCTATTGCAACTACTGGTATTCCTAATGAATTTTCACTTATTTCACTTCTTGTATTTCCTACTCCTGCTCCAGGTACAATTCCTGTATCCGAAATTTGAACTGTACTACTTATTCTTTCTATACTTCTTGAAGCTAAAGCATCTATTACTATTACTAATTTAGGTTTAATGTTGTCAACAATTCCTTTTAAAATTTCTACAGTTTCTATGCCTGTTGTTCCTAATACTCCTGGAGATATTGCACTTACCATTCTTGTTCCTTCTTCTACATATTGAGGTAAATATTTTATAACATGTCTTGTAACTTCTATATCATTTATAACTTTTGGTCCTAAACTATCAGGTGTTACATATATATTTCCTAAGCCAACAACTAAGATTTCTCCTTGTTTATCAATATGAGTATCAATTATATTTCTTAATTCATTTGATAATGTTTGTGCTGCTTTTTCTATCTCCTCTTCTTGTGCAATTTTTAGTTTTTTAATATCTATTGTTATATAGTTTCCAACTGGCTTTCCAATTGCTTTTTCTCCATTTTCATTTGTTATTTTTACTCTTTCAACTTTTATATTTTCATCTATTTCCTCTTTTTCACTTTCTATTCCATCAATTTCATTTTCTAATTTATTTGCCTTTTGATAAATATCTCTTCTTTCTGATGCTAAGTCTGTTCTAAAATTATACAAAAAAATCAACTCCTTTTTTATTAATAGTATTTGTTTATTTTTATTTTTTTATACAATTTGCATTTTTTATTATTTTATGTTAATATAGATTATATTCTTTATATTTTGCTATCATTTTGTTCAGATAGCTAAAATAATTTCCATATAACAATTTAATAAAAAATCATAAGGAGGATATTACTATGGAACGGAAGGAAAAACTCAATGATATTGCAGAAAGTATAGTTTGTAAGATTTTATATGAAGATGTTAGTGTTGATGACTTTATTTATTTTATGGATACAGTCAAAAAGTTTTACAAAGGTAACTCCTTTAGACCAAATCTCTTTTTATATTTAAAAAATCTACATAAAGCAAGCAATTTTAGTTTTAAACTATTACCTGATTTTTTGGAACTTTCTTTTATACTCGACGAAGAATGTGATGGACCAAAAAAACACTCAATATTTAATATTCTATTTACTGACTTTATCTTTGAAAGTTTAGTAGACAAAATTAATTGTTTTACCAACACTGAATCATATGTAAGTCTTTATAATGCTTTAATTATTACTAAATCTTTAGGCAAGTATTCAACTTCTGACCTTATTCAAGAAATTGGCTATATTACTAACTCTGAAAGATTAAAGTTATTAAATGCTGTACTTGATAACTTTAACTCTAAAGAAGAATGTGAAAATTTTGTAAAGGTATTGGACAATTTAGGATTGCTAGCTGCGCCTTCTGGAGAATGATAATTTAACAGGCATGATTATTCAACATAATCATGCCCTTTCCGTTATCTATTCATTCTAGCTCTTACTTCCATAAATGTATCTACTTTATCTATAAAAAAGTACAATGACCATATTAAAGCTATTGCTATTATAACATATAATCCAATATATCCTATTTTTAGTGAGACACCTGTTATATAGCAAAACCATTTTATAAATACCATATGTATAGAAGCCATTCCCTTTTCATAACTATTTGTTTTTGCGGTTATAAATCTTTCGCTTGGAATCATATACAATTCTGACAATTTATATATAATTTCTATATTTGGATATTCTAATCCAAGTTCCCATTTTTTTACTGTCTTTTCTTCTATAGTTATTCCTAATTTATACAATTCATCTACTATATGTATATATGTCCAATCTTTTTCTTTTCTAAGTTGTAATAATAGTTCTTCTATAGTTCTTGTTTCTATATCTACTTTTTCTTCTTCCATATATTACTCCCTATTTTTATTAGTAATTTTATTCTAAATATTTTTTCAAAAACTTACCTGTATAACTTCTTTCATTATTACAAATTTGCTCTGGAGTTCCAATAGCTACAACTTCTCCTCCAAAATCTCCTCCTTCTGGTCCTAAATCAATTATATGGTCACAAGTTTTTATTAAATCTAAATTATGTTCTATAACTATAATAGTATTTCCTGTATCTACTAATCTTTGTAATATTTCTACTAATCTATGAACATCTGCAATATGAAGACCTGTTGTTGGCTCATCTAAAATATATAATGTTTTTCCAGTTGCTCTTTTAGATAACTCAGTTGCAAGTTTAACTCTTTGTGCTTCTCCCCCTGATAATGTTGTAGAAGGTTGTCCTAGTTTTATATATCCAAGACCTACATCAGATAAAGTTTGTATTTTTTGTTTTATTTTCGGTATTTTCTCAAAGAATTTTAAAGCTTCTTCTACTGTCATATCTAGTACATCTGCAATGCTTTTTCCTTTATATTTTACTTCTAAAGTTTCTCTATTATAACGTTTTCCTTTACATACCTCACATGGTACATAGATATCTGGTAAAAAATGCATTTCTATTTTATGAACTCCATCACCATTACAACTTTCACACCTTCCCCCTGCTACATTAAAACTAAATCTTCCTTTTTGATATCCACGCATTTTTGCTTCTTCTGTTGCTGCAAAAATATCTCTAATCAAATCAAATACCCCCGTATATGTAGCTGGATTTGAACGTGGTGTTCTTCCAATAGGTGATTGGTCTATATTTATTATCTTATCAATATTTTGTAATCCTTTCACAGCTTTGCATTTTCCTGGTTTTTCATTAGCTCCATTTAATTCTTTTGCAATCGTTTTATATAATACTTCATTTACTAAAGTCGATTTTCCAGAACCTGATACTCCTGTAACACAATTAAATACTCCAAGAGGAAATTTAACACTAATATCTTTTAAGTTATTTTCAGTGGCATTCTGAATTTCTATTGCTTTAGACTTGGTGTGTTTTCTTCTCTTTTTAGGCACTGGTATCTTTTTTCTTCCACTTAAATATTGTCCTGTAACTGAATTCTTTACTTCTTTTATTTCTTCTGCAGTCCCTTGAGCCATAACTTGTCCTCCATGTACACCAGCCCCTGGCCCAATATCAATAATTTGGTCTGCTGCATACATGGTATCCTCATCATGTTCTACTACTAAAAGAGTATTTCCTAAATCTCTTAATTTTTTTAGTGTTGTTAATAATTTATCATTATCTCTTTGATGAAGTCCTATACTTGGTTCATCTAAAATATATAATACACCTGTTAATCCAGAACCAATTTGAGTTGCTAAACGAATTCTTTGTGCCTCTCCTCCTGATAATGTTCCACTACTCCTTGATAATGTTAAATATTCTAACCCTACATCTATTAAAAATTGTAATCTTTGATCAATTTCTTTTAATATTAATTCTGAAATCATTTTTTGTGTTTTGTTTAGTTCTATATTATTTAAATATTTTTTTATTTCTTTAATTGACATCTCAGTTAGTTGATTAATATTTTTGTCTCCAATTTTTATTGATAGGATTTCTGGTTTTAACCTTGCTCCATTACATATATGACAATTAGAATTAGTCATATACATCTCATAAAAAGTTCTCATACCTTGAGATTTTGTTTCTCTATGACGTCTATCTAATGTAGGTATTACACCTTCAAATGGAGCTGTAAACTTTCTTGTTCCTGCATATGATGAATATTCAAAATCAATCTCTTCATCACCTGTTCCATATAATATCTTTTCTAAAAACCATCTTGGTAAATCCTTTATCTTTTTGTTTTTAATTTCAATTCCATAATATTTACCTATGCTTTCAAAATACATCTTAGCCATAGTATCGCCTTTTTTCATCGTACTAGACCCAAAAGCTTTTACTCCATCATATAAAGTCTTATTTTTATCAGGTATAATTAGATCTTCATCCATTTTCATCAAATATCCAATACCTGTACATTCTGGACATGCTCCAAATGGATTATTAAAAGAAAACATTCGTGGTGTTAACTCTGGAAAACTAAAACCACAATCTGGACAAGCATAATTACAACTATATAATACTGGTTTTTGTCCTATTATATCTATCAATACCATATTATCTGCATGTTTTAATGCCATTTCTACTGATTCAGTTAATCTACTTATTATATCCTCTTTTATTACTAATCTATCTACTATTAATTCTATTTCATGCTTTTTCTTTCTATCAATCTTTATATCATCTTCACCAAGTTCATATATTTCGCCATCAATTCTAACTCTTACAAATCCCTCTTTTTGATACCCATCTAATTGCTTTGTATATTCTCCTTTACGCCCTCTTACAACTGGAGCTAACACTTGTATCTTTGTCCCTTCAGGAAGTTTCATAATATTATCTATTATTTGGTCAATACTTTGTTTTTCTATCTTTTTGTGACAATTTGGACAATATGGAGTTCCAATTCTTGCATATAATAGACGAATATAATCATATATTTCAGTTACTGTTCCAACAGTTGAACGAGGATTTTTAGAAGTTGTTTTTTGATCAATTGAAATTGCAGGAGACAAACCATCTATTCTTTCTACATCAGGCTTTTCCATTAACCCTAAAAATTGCCTTGCATATGAAGACAAACTTTCCACATATCTTCTTTGTCCCTCAGCATATAAAGTATCAAAAGCTAAAGAAGACTTTCCAGAACCTGAAAGCCCTGTAACAACCACCAATTTATCCCTTGGTATTTCTAAATCTATATTCTTCAAATTATGTTCTTTTGCACCTTTAATAATTATTTTATCGTTCATAATTCCCCCTTAAGTTGTCAGCAGTTCCGGGTTTATTTGACAACTTTCATTCATATTATACTATACTTCGGAAATAAAAACAAGAGTTTGGTATGCATTTTTACATAAATATTCTCCCAGCAAACATAAAATTTACTGGGAGAATATTTGTGCTTTAGTTTTTATTAAAATATTTATTTTTTATCTTAAGTCATATGCTTTAATTTCATTTGTTCCATCTTTCCCATTACTACTATCTATTTTAACATTAGATTTTAGGCTAAAAACAGGGCGAAAACCACAACTTTCACTTTTACCAAGTACATTTTTATCATACGTTGTTGCAGAACACAATTCTTTTGTGGTCTTTAGTATACCTTTTGAACTTACATTTCGTATAACAAATCCACTTGCTCCACTCCCTAAAGCTGCATATCTAGAGCAAACCCAATATTCACTTGACTTACTAATATCCATAATACCTCTTGACTCAATAATCTTTAACTGTTTCCAGTCTTTATCATAATTATCATCTGAATCTTTTAACACACCATTCACACCACATGTTGTAAGATATGCATAACTCTGTATAAAATCTTTACTTTCATACATTGGATTATCAGGTATGCTTCCTATGCACCTAGCTTTGCCTTCTTCAGTATATTTCGGATTTCGATAAATTTCTGCTTTATTATTTAGTGTTTTTATTGCATTATTATAAGAATATTTTGCTTTTTCAGAATTATCTTCACTTTCCATACTAGATGGTATAGTTTCATCATTATAGCCTAATGTTACTGTATCAACTGGATTTACTGCAACTAATTGTACACCATAATTTTCGTCATTATATAATACTTTGCATAATATTTTATTTTGGCTCTTATCTGGATAATTTACATAATCACCAACTTCTAAATATTTGGATATATCATCATATTTTTCTATTTTCCCATAAGAATCTATTATATAACTTCTTCCAGTTTCAAAATCAACCTTTATCTTATCTCCAGTTTGTGTTGCTACTGCTTTTGTTCCATTTATTTCAAATTGTTGATTTATTCCTTCTGCCGTTACAAGTTCTCCTTTTGTTTCTGTCCTTGCTCCATTATACGCAATAGCTATTTCCTCTTTTTCTTCACCTTCATCTGTTTGTAATTTTGCACTACTAACTTTTCTTAATATCCCATTTTCCCCTGCCAATGTTGCAATTGTAACACCAGATAATATTAGTAATACTATGATAGTAATAACTAGTGTAATTAAAGTAATACCTTGATTAGTTTTTTTCATTTTAAATTTCCTCCTTATTTAAGGATAAAAATGCAAAAAAGTAAAACCAATAATCTGTATTTTTTACGTTATTAGTCTTACCTTTATATTATACCTTTCATAAAAGTATTGTTTACTATAAATTCATAGTTTATATGTTGACTTATCTTTAGCATTTTTATACCTTCTTCTAATATATTTTACATTTTCATTTTACATTATTAGTTAAAATTCAACAATACTTTTTATGTTACTTTTAAAACACAATAATTACTTTTTAAAATATCCCAACAATCTCTCCATTTTCATCTATATCAATATTCTCTGCTGCAGGTACTTTTGGAAGCCCTGGCATAGTCATAATTTTACCTGCTAATACCACTATAAAACCTGCTCCTGATTTTAATTCAACATTTCTTACATGTATATTATAATCATCTCTACACTCTAAATTTTTAGGGTCATCTGAAAATGAATATTGTGTTTTCGCAATACATATTGGTAGATTTGTATATCCTAATTTTTCTATTCTTTCTATTTCCTTATTCGCTTCTTCTGAATATTCTACTTGTTTAGCACCATATATTTTATCTGCTACTTTTTCTATTTTTTCTTTTATAGAATCTTGTTCATCATAAATATATTTAAAATCCTCTTTTTGTTCTGTTAAATTTACTAGCTTTTTAGCTATATCTATAGCACCTTCTCCGCCTTTTGCCCAACCTTCAACTAGACTTAATTCAATACCCTTGTTTTCTAATTTTTCTTTTAGAAAGTTTATTTCTCTTTGAGTATCAGATGTGTATTTATTTAAAGCTACTATTACATTTAATCCAAACTTATTTTTTAAATTATCTATATGTTTATAAATATTATCAAGCCCTCTTTCAAGCCCTTCGATATTTTCTTCTAATATTTTCTCTTTCTCAATTCCACCATGATATTTAATTGCCTTTATTGTTGCAACTAAAACAACTGCATCTGGTTTGATATTTCCTTTTCTACATTTTATATCTAAGAATTTTTCTGCACCTAAATCTGCTCCAAATCCAGCCTCTGTAATTGCATAATCTGATAATTTTAATCCCATTTTTGTTGCAATTATACTATTACACCCATGTGCAATATTTGCAAAAGGACCACCATGCACAATTGCTGGAGTATTTTCTAATGTTTGTACCAAATTAGGCTTTATTGCATCTTTTAAGAGTACTGTCATTGCTCCTTCTGCATTTAATTGTTTTGCGTATATAGGTTGTCCTTGTTTATTATAACCAACTAATACATTTCCCAATTTTTCTTTTAAATCTTTTAAGTTTTCTGCTAAACATAGAATTGCCATTATCTCTGAAGCAACTGTAATATCAAATTTATCTTCTCTTGGAACTATTTTACTTTCTTTTGATAATCCTGTATCAACTGTTCTTAATTGTCTATCATTTAGGTCAACACATCTTTTCCAAACAACTCTATCAAATTCTAATTCATTTCCAAAATAGATATGGTTATCTATCATAGCTGATAATAGATTATTTGCTGATGTAATTGCGTGTATATCTCCTGTAAAATGTAAATTAATATCCTCCATAGGAGCTATTTGAACTCTACCTCCACCAGTTGCTCCTCCTTTAATTCCAAATACTGGTCCAAGTGATGGTTCTCTTAATAATAATATAGATTTTTTTCCTATTTTTCTTAGCCCATCAGCTACAGCTATTGATATTGTTGTTTTTCCTTCACCTAAAGGTGTTGGACTAATTGCTGTTACTAAAATTAATTTTCCATTCTTTTTGTCTTTTAATTCTTTATAAACTTCATTTGATATTTTAGCTTTATATTTTCCATATTGTTCAAGATTTTCCTCATCTATTCCTATTTCTTTGGCTATATCAACTATATTTTTTAATTTTGTATTTCTTGCAATTTCTATATCTGTCATGGATATCACAACCTTTACTTTTTTATTTAATTATATCTATTATGCTATCATTCCTACAATAAAACCTATTAAAGCTCCAACAAAAACTTGGACTGGAGTATGTCCTAAAACTTCTACCAATCTTTCAGATACTTGTACTCCTGTTAACCCTGGTGTTTCAACTAATTTATTTAATAACTCAGCTTGTTTTCCTGCTGCTCTTCTTACTCCACAAGCATCATACATTACAACAAATGCAACAATTAATGCCAATGCAAATATTGAAGTATCTACACCTTCATATTTTCCTATCAAAGTCGCAAGGCCTACAACAACAGCAGAATGAGAACTTGGCATTCCTCCTGCACCCATTATTCTTTTAAAATTGAATTTTTTTGTTGTTACTAAGTCATATATTAATTTAAATAATTGTATACTAAACCATAATATAAATGGTATATATATATACTTGTTTTGTACAAATCCAATAATATTGTTCATTTTATTCTCCCCTTTTTATTCTAATTTTTCTTTTGAGTTATTCATCTGTTTCAAAATTTTCCTCTTTTAACTCATTGTCTTGATTAACTAGTATTGTTATTTTCTTTTCAGCTTTTTCTAAGATTTTATTACATTCTTTAGAAATTTTTATTCCTTCTTCAAATTTAGCTACTGAATCATCTAAATTTAAATCTCCTTTTTCTAATTGATTTACTATTTGTTCTAATTCTTCTATTTGTTCTTCAAAACTTTTAGCCATTTATTTTCCCTCCTCTATTATTTAGCTTCTACTTGTACACTACCATCTACAAATCTTAAATTCATAATATCACCCTTTAAAATTTCATTTTTACTTTTAATTATTTTATCGCCTTTTTCTACTATCGAATATCCTCTTGTTAATGTTTTTAATGGGCTTAATGTATCTAATTTTGCAACTAATTCTACATATTTTGTTTTTTCTTTTTCTTGTTTTGTTTTAATAATATTTTCTAATTGTTTAATATAATTATCTAATCTTATATAATTATCATTAATTCTCCTTGTTGGTTCTTTAAATACTGAACTAGACATACATTTTTCATATCTCATTCTCATTAATTCTACTTTTTTTATCAAAGATATCCTTAATCTATTTTGATATGTGTTTATTTTCTGTTCTATTTCATATATATCTGGTACTGCAAGTTCAGCAGCTGCAGATGGCGTTGGTGCCCTTAAATCTGCAACAAAATCTGCTATAGTAAAATCTGTTTCATGTCCTACTGCAGAGATTATTGGTATTTCTGAATTATATATACTATTAGCTACAATTTCCTCATTAAAAGGCCATAAATCTTCTAAAGAACCTCCTCCTCTTGCTATAATTAGTACATCTGCTAATTTATTTCTATTCATATATTCAATTCCATAAGCTATCTTTTCTGCTGCACCTTCTCCTTGAACTGGAACTGGTAATAGTCTAATATAAACATTTGGATTTCTTCTTGTTGATACATTTATTATATCTCTTATTACTGATCCTGTTTGTGAAGTTAATACTCCTACTACTTTTGGCATTAATGGAATTGTCATTTTATGTTGTTCATCAAATAAACCTTGTTCATCCAATTTTTGTTTCAGTTCTTGATATTTTGTATATAAATCTCCTAGCCCATCTTCTTCCATTGCTTTTACATATATTTGATAAACACCATCTCTTTCAAAAACAGAAACTCCTCCAAATACCATAACTTTCATCCCGTCTTTTGGCATGAAATTTAATTTTTGGGCATATGATTTAAACATTATACATTTTATCAAGCTATCTTCATCTTTAAGTGTAAAATACATATGTCCTGTATAATGGTTCTTAAAGTTAGATATTTCACCTTTTATCAATATATTATTTAAATATTCGTCATTAGCTATTTTATCTTTTATATATTTATTTAAATCAGAAACACTTATTGCCATATCTGCATATTTCATAATTTCATTTTATTCCTTTCATTAAAAAACGTTTCCTAATTGGAGTTTAATTAAGAAACGTCTATATTGCAAGTAAGCTTATTGTTTTATAATACTACCTAAAATTCCATTTACAAAATTTTTAGATGATTCTTCTCCGTATTTTTTTGCAAGTTCTACTGCTTCATTTATAACCACTTTAAATGGAATCTCTTTATATTTTATCTCATAAATAGCAAGTTTTAATATAGATAAGTCTATTTTAGATATTCTATCAATTTTCCAATCTGTTTTTAAATTTTTTTCTATATGATTTATGATTTCTTCTTTATGATTTTCTATTCCTAAAACTGCATCTTTTATATATTCTTGTGCATTTTTATCTGTTATTTCATTGCTTTCTAAATATATTTGTATTTGTTCTTCTAAGTTTTCTAGTTTTTGTATTTCTAAACTATATATTATTCTAAAAGCTTGTTCTCTTATAGCTGATCTATTCATATTATTTCCTTTCTATATTACATTTTGTCTATAAATCCTTTTAATTTTGTTTTTACTTCCTCTTTATTTTGTTGTACATAGTTTCCTATAAATGCTCCTAATATTAATACTACAATTGCTAATATTAAATCATGTAAACGCGTTATTAATATTAAAATAGCTATTATTCCCCCTATTATTGCACCTTTAAATTGATTCCAAAAATCTTTAAAACTATTCATTTTATATTCAATCCTTTCGTTATATTAATTATGCTTCTTGTTTTGGAGCTACTTTTTTTACTGTTATATTTACTTCTTTAACTTCTAAATCTGTTGCCATTTTTATTTTTTCTTTTATTTTATTTTGAAGATTTGCTGACAATTCTTTTATTATTACATCTGAACTTACAATTAAGTTTATATAAACTTTCACATTATTTTCTTTATCTAATTCAACTCTTGTTGTTACTTCTTCAGCACTTTGGAAATTTAAAGCTACTGAATTTACTAAATTTTCTATTGTTTCTTTAGAAATCATAAGTTTTCCGCTTTCGTTTTCTAATAAGACTCCTTGTCTTTCTTTTATTTGTTCTCTTGATGTTGAATCAAAAAATATACATTTTATTGAAAGTAATATAAATACAACGCTTGCTCCAAGTATTACTTTACTTGATGTTTCTCCTGTTATTAAATCTCTTGTAATATTTCCTACCAATCCCATATCTAGCCATCCAAATACTAATAGACATAATATGATTGATAATATTAACATTATATTAGAATATATAATTAATGTGATCTTTTCTAAAATTTTCATTTTATTTTCTCCTTCTTATTTTTATAAATTACTATTTTTATTATTCTTCTTTATTTGATTCTTCTGATGTTTCACTTTCTTCAGTCATTTCTTCTTTTACAATATCTGTATTGACACCTTGAACATGAACATTAACTTCTTCAACATTTAATCCAGTCATTCCTTCAACTGCTTTTTTTACTCTATTTTGAATTTCAAAAGCTACATCTGGTATTCTTGATCCATATTCTACAATAATATTTACATCTATTTTTACATCTGTATCTGCAATATCTACTTTTATTCCTTTAGCAAGATTTTTCTTTCCACTAAATACTTCTGTTATTCCTCCTGCAAATCCTCCTGCCATTCCAGCAACTCCTGGTACTTCTGATACAGCAACTCCAGCTATTACAGCTACAACATCGTCTGATATTTTTATTCCTTCATTTTCTGTTTTTATTTCTTCTTCTAATTCTACAACTTCTCCGTTTTCTTCTATTTCTTTATTTTCTTCACTCATATGAATTCCTCCTTTAAAAAAGATATACTTAAAGTATGTTATAAGTATATCAATCTTTTCCTTTTTTTACAACTATTTTCACTAAATTTTCATAATAAATCTATTCTACTCCATCTATGCAATTATCATATATCCATTTTTTAATTTCTTCCATATTGTTTGTTTCATAATATTCAACTAATAAAGTTTTAAATTTACCATCTAATTCTACTGGTATAGACATAATCCCATTTCCATTTTCAATTAATATTTTGTTACAAATCATAGTAGCAACTCTTTTGTTTCCATCTTTAAACATTTGACTTCTCATAATCCATAGCATTATAGTTAATGCTCTATCTGTATTATTCTTAATAGATTGTATTTGATTTAATTCTTTATGTAACTTATTAACTTCTGGCAGTTCTGGTCTCCATTTTGTTCCACTAATAAGTACCCCTTCTTTTCTCAAAACTCCTAATTCACTATATTGTAATTCTCCCTTAGCAACTAAACTATGAACTTCTTGTATAAATCCTAAATGTATATCACTATTTACATTGTCAATTATATATTTCCAAGCATCTCTTAAACAAAATACCTTTGAAACCTCTGACGGTTTTATATTTTCTACATTCACATCATTAAGAATATCATTAGTTTCAGCAAATGTTACCGCAATTCCTTCTAAATTTGCACTTTTATATACAGCGTCTACTAATAATCTTTTTGCCATCAATATATTATTTTCTTGTGTCATTTTATATTTATCTTTCATCTAAACCTCCTTCAAATTTCATCCTTTACATTTTGTTATTCAAACACTTTAAACACTTCAATTGAATTTCCTCTCAAGAAATCTTGTACAGGCATTCTTTTAGCATTTTCACCTTGAATTTCTAATACTTTTAATATACCTTCTTTTGCTTTTATAAACAAACCATCTTTTGGACTTGAAACAACTACAGTGCCATTTTTTAATCCTTCAGTATTTTGAGTACTTATTTCTTCATTTGATATGGCTTCAACTTTCCAAAACTTAATCTTTTTACCATCTAAGAATGTATATGCTCCCATGATTGGATTTAATCCTCTTACTAGATTTTTAATTTCTTGTGCTGTTTTATTATCCCAGTCTATTTTTGCCATTTCTTTATTAAGCATTGGAGCCATAGAAAAATCTTCTCCTTGTTTTTCTCTTGGAGCTATTCCCTTTTCTATTTGTTTTAATGTTTCTACTAATAATTCTCCACCTATTTTAGAAAGTCTATCCCATAATTCTCCTGTTGTTTCATTTTTACCAATTTCTACTTCTTGTTTTAAAATCATATCTCCTGTGTCCATTCCTATATCCATATACATTGTAGTTATTCCTGTTGTTTTATCCCCATTTAAAACTGCCCATTGGATTGGTGCGGCCCCTCTGTATTTTGGAAGTAATGACCCATGAACATTTATACATCCAAGTTTTGGTATTTCTAAAATTTCTTTTGGTAATATCTTCCCATATGCTACAACACAAATTACATCTGGGTTTAGAGTTTTTATTTCTTCTATAAATTCCTCATTTCCTTTTACTTTTTGAGGTTGATATACATTCATATCTTTTTCAATTGCAAATTCTTTTACTGGAGAAGGCATCATTTTCATCCCTCTTCCTTTTGGTTTGTCTGGATTTGTAACAACACCTAAAATCTCATATCCAGCATTCCAAACTGATTCTAAAGATTCTCTCGCAAAATCAGGTGTTCCCATAAATAATATTTTCATTTAGGTTCTCTCCTTTTTATAAAGTTACCAAAATAGGTCTTCCTTTTGGCAACTTTTATCATAGTTTTATTTTTCTGGTTCTATATATTCTAACGTTCCTGGAAGTATTTTATCTACAAAAACCTCTCCATCCAAATGATCTAGTTCATGGCATATGGCTTGTGCTAATAATTCTTTTGCTTTTACTCTCATATGTTTTCCATTTCTATTAGTATATTCTGCTATTACTTCAGCTGGTCTAATCACTTTTGCAAATTTATTTGGAAAGCTTAGACATCCTTCATCTACTTCTTGTTCTCCTTTAGTTTTTATTATTACTGGATTTATTAAGACAATCGGACCGTTATCATCATATAAATCAATAACAACTACTCTTTTTAATATCCCTACTTGAACTGCTGCTAATCCTACTCCATTGTATTTATGCATTGTTTCTATCATATCATCTATTAAAGTTTGTAATTTATCATCAATTTCTTCTACTTCTCTAGATTTTTTCTTTAATATGTCGTCACCTTCATATCTTAATTTCCTTATTGCCATTTTATTTTCCCCCTCTTTATTTTAATACATATTATTTGGATTTATATCTATAGATATTCTTGTTGTTTTTAAGTTCTTTTGATATATTTGCTTTAAACAATTATTTAGTACTTCGTTTGTTTCTTTAGTCATATTTCCTTTTATTATGATTCTCCAACGATATTTATTTTGTATTTTATCTATAGGTGATGGCATTGGTATAAATATTTTGTATTCTTCTAAATCTTTGTTTAAATTTGCTTTTAAATATTTATATACTTCATTACTAACATTTTTTATTTCATTTTCATTGTTACTGCTAAAACTAATTAATATTATATCGCAAAATGGTGGATATTTCAATTGTTCTCTTAATGCTATCTCTGTTTCATAAAATTTATCATAATTTTGTTCTTTAGCACATTGTATACTAAAATTTTCTGGATTATAGCTTTGTATAATTACTTTTCCAGGCAAATTCTCTCTTCCCGCTCGTCCGTGCCACTTGTGTTAGTATTTGGAAAGTTCTTTCGTTTGCTCTATAATCATCTATATTCAAAGAGCTATCTGCTGCTATTACTCCTACTAATGTTACATTTGGAAAGTGATGTCCTTTTACAACCATTTGAGTTCCTATTAGTATATCAATATCTTCATTTTTAAATTTATTTAATATTTCTTCATGTGAATTTTTCTTTGTTACAGTATCTACATCCATTCTTATTGTTGTTGCATTTGGAAATTGCTTATGTATTTCTTGTTCTAATTTTTGAGTTCCAGTTCCAAAATATCTTATTTTATCACTATGACATTCTGGACAAGTACTTACCAAATCTTCCTCATATCCACAATAATGACATTTTAGTTTTTTCTCATAACTATGATAAGTCAAGCTTATATTACAATTTTTACACTTTACAGTATAACCACAGTTTCTACACATTATAAATGTTGAATATCCTCTTCTATTTAAAAATAGAATTGTTTGTCTTTTTTGTTTTAGATTTTCTTCTATTGATGCATATAATTCTCTACTTAACATTGATCGATTTCCGATTTGCTAATTCTTCTTTTAAATCTATTACTGTAACTTCTGGTAAAGATGAATTATTAGCCCTTTTTGTTAGCTTTAGAACTTTAATTTCATCTTCACTTTTCCCATTTTTAGACCCGACACCAAAATGGGAATGTTGTTAGGTCTGGGGTGGCACTTCCTAATAATAATGGGCATTTGTTTTCTTTTGCTATGTATTTGGCTACTTGTTTTGCATCATATTTTGGATTTGATTCAGATTTATATGAACTATCATGTTCTTCATCTATTATAATTATTCCTAGGTTTTCTACTGGTGCAAATATTGCTGATCTTGCTCCTATTATTATTTTTGACTTTCCTTCTTTTATTTTATTCCATTCATCATGTCTTTCTCCTATTGATAGTTTACTATGTAATACTGCTATTTCTTCTTTTCCAAATCGTGATATAAATCTATCTAACATTTGTGGCGTTAGTGATATTTCTGGTACTAATACAATTGCTGTTTTTTGTTTTTCTATAACTTTCTGTATTAATTGTAAATATATTTCTGTTTTCCCGTGAACCTGTTACTCCATATAATAAATATCTTTTATATTCATTGTTATCTATTGATAGTTCTACCTCTTTATATGCTTTATTTTGTTCTTCTGTTAGTTTCAAATTTGATGTTTTTTTTATATCTTTATTTATAAGAGGGTTTCTTTCTACCTTTTTTTCTATTATTTCAAGATATCCATTTTTTATTAAAGTATTTACTATTGCTCTAGAGCAATCTGTAAACATTTCAATTTCTGGTATTGTTGCTCCTTCATTATCTTTTATGAAGTTTATAATTTTCTTTTGTTTTTCAGATTTTATTTTTCCTGTTTCTATACAAAAATCTATTTCTTCTATATCTTTTTTTAAGTAAACTGTATTTATTTTTTTATCTTGTATTCTTTTTTCTATATTTTTTGTTCTACTCCCTGGTCTTAGCATAAGTTTGATACAGTCAGAAACATTACAAAAGTACCTTTTTGCCATCCATCTGCTAAGTTGTATTTGTTTATTAGTTAAGTTTTCTTCTAATTTTGCTATTGGTTTTATTTCAAACGATGATTTTTCTTTAATTCCTACTACAAAGCCTTCTTCTAGTTTTCCGACCTTTTCCAAATGGTACTAAAACTTTGCTTCCTATAATTATGAAGTCTTCTAATTCCTCAGGAATAGAGTAGTCAAATGTTCTATTTAATTTTTTCGCTGTTCTGTTTATTATAACTTCTGCTACCATGTTTTCTCCTTTTTGTTTAACTATTTATTAATTAATAAATTTAAAAATACTTAATCAATACTTATGTTATCGATATTTCAAACTATATTTTAGTACCAATAAGCTAATTTTAAAAATGAATTAATTAATTTAGTTTGCTCTTCTAATTCTGTTTGTTCTGTTACATTATATTTTTTTGGTTTTATGTTTCTTGCTTCTAATGTCCATAAAAATGCTTTTAATCTTGGGTATTTTAAAACATTTTTCGACATAAAATCTAGCAAATCACATAATTTTTTATATAGCATGCTTTCTTTTTCTTGTTCTTTTTTATATTTAGTTACATTTATAATCAATTCTATAGGTTCTGCATTTTTTAATCTTATATTTTCTCCACTAAAAGTCTTTTTGAAATTTTCATAACTTTCGCAAAAAACTCTATACATCATATTTCTCCTTTTAACATTAGTATATCAAAATTTTAATCTTATTACAATGCAAAAAACATAACTATATAAATCATATATAATTA
>CAQRYF010000006.1 GCA_948875265.1 uncultured Clostridia bacterium | reverse complement strand
AATGTATATAATTCCTATTAATATTTTCTATTATTAAGTAATATGTATCGTTATATAAATATAAAGATATATTTTTAGACAATTTTTTTATATCAAATTCGCTTATATTGTTAATATAGTTACAAAAGTCACAAAATTGTTCGAAATTGTTAAAACTACAGACTATTTGATTTTCTATAGAATTAATATTTTTTCTTTTTACTGTAAGTTTTTTTCTTTGATTATTAATAGAATTACAATCTAATTTTTCTGATTTTGTTATGGTAAAAACTAGAATACCATCAATAGAGGAAAATGCTTCTATTAAAAGTTTACAACCTTCTGTATTAAAGCCTACTTCTTTTTCTGCTCTTAAAAGCATTTCCAAAAACAAACTTTGAGTTTCTATGGACTTTGTCATTAAAGAATTTATATCTGTATTTGTTTCATCTAAATCTTCTGAATTGATAATAATCCTAATTTTATTTTCTGTAAGTTTTTCAATTTTCATAAAATAAATTCCCCCTAAAATAACTATTAATTATATTATACTACTATTAGTATTATATTTAAATACACAAAATTTGGTAACATATCCAAATTATTAATTTTAACATCATGTCCCATTAAGAAACGTCCCCAATAGGACAGCAATACTTTTTTTTGAAAAATAGGCTATTTTACTTGAAAAATTTGCTAAATCAATATATAATAGCTACATGAGTAAAATAGAATAGCCGTAAGTAAAAAGGGTAAAATTTGGAGGTAAAAATATGGCAACTAAAGAGAAAAATATATGGATATTATTAATATTTATTTTATCAGGGTTAGTTATAGGTGGACTACTTGGAGAATTAGCATCTAGAGTGGATTGGCTTTGGTGGTTAGCATATAGCCAAAGTTTTGGTTTAGAAAATCCAATCATTTTAGATTTAAGTGTTGTGAAGATTACTTTTGCATTAATGTTTAAAATAAGTGTTTCAAGTATAATAGGAATGTTATTAGCAATATTCGTATATAGAAAGGTATAGTGAAATATAAAGGGACAAAATAAGGGGAAATAATAACTAGGAAAGGAACTAAGATTTTGTCTATAAAAATTAAAGAACTACCAGAATTAGAAAGACCATATGAAAAATTAGAACTTTATGGAGAAAAAGTATTATCAAATGCTGAACTATTAGCGATAATAATAAAAGCTGGAACAAAAGAAGAAACATCAGTACAATTAGCACAAAAAATATTAAATATGAATGACACAGGAATTGATGATTTGAATTTTCTTCAGAGCTTGAGCATAGAAGAGCTTATGCAAATAAGAGGAATAGGTAAGGTAAAAGCAATTCAAATAAAAGCGTTAAGCGAATTAGGTATTAGGATGTCTACCCCTTCCAATTATAAGAAAATAACTGTAAAAGAACCATATGATGTGGCTAAAATCTTAATGAGAGAATTAAGATTTGAAAAAAATGAAATAGCAAAAGTAGTTATTTTGAATAATAAAAATGAAATATTAAAAATTACTGATATTGCAATGGGTGGTACAAATTTTGTTAATATGTCTATAAAAGATGTATTAGCAGAACCAATAAAAATGAAGGCACCTAAAATAATATTAGTACATAATCATCCAAGTGGTGATTCAACTCCAAGTAATCAAGATATAGAATATACAAATAGAGTTTATGAGATATCTAATATGCTTGGAATAGAGTTATTAGATCATTTAGTAATAGGAGATATGAGATATACAAGCATATTTTCAAAAATGATTATAGAAACAAAAGAATAGGATATTTAAGTTTAATGAAAGGAAAAATGATAATTATGAAACTTTTTACGTTTGGATCTAAAGATATAGGAATTGATTTAGGTACAGCAAATATCTTAGTAACATTAAGAGGCAAAGGAATAGTATTAAAAGAACCATCAGTTGTTGCTATTGATAAAAAAACAGGAAATATAATGGCAACAGGGAATGAGGCTAAGGATATGCTTCGGAAGAACTCCAGAACAAATTAAAGCAGTAAGGCCTTTAAAAGATGGTGTTATTGCGGATTTTACAGCTACACAATTAATGTTAAAAAATATAATTGAAAAAGTAGGAAGAAGATATAATGTTGGGAGACCTAGAGTAGTTGTGGGTGTACCATCGGGAATTACTGAAGTAGAAGAAAGAGCAGTAGAAGAATCAGTTCTTCAGGCAGGAGCAAAAGAAGTTTATCTAATTGAAGAGCCAATGGCGGCAGCAATAGGAGCTTCTTTAGATGTTGGAGAACCAAGCGGAAGTATAATTGTAGATATTGGAGGAGGAACTACAGAAGTAGCAGTAATATCTTTAGGAGGAGTTGTTGTAAGTCATTCTTTACGTATTGCTGGAGATGAATTAGATGAAGATATTGTTAATTATATAAAAAGAGAAATGAACTTAGCAATTGGGGAGACAACTGCAGAACAAATAAAGATGCAGATAGGTTGTGCTATGCCATTGATGACAGAAATGTCTATGGAGATTAGAGGAAGAGATTTAACAGATGGGTTACCTAGAAATGTCAAAATAACATCAGTACAAATAGAAGAAGCGATAAAAGAATCAATTCAAAAAATAGTAGATATAGTGAAAATAACATTAGAAAAAACACCTCCAGAACTTGCTTCAGATATAATGGAAAAAGGAATTGTTTTAGCAGGAGGAGGAGCTTTAATTAAAAATTTGGGCAAGTTATTAAGCATTGAGACTGGAATGCCTGTTTATATTGCAGAAGAGCCATTAGACTGTGTTGTAAGAGGTACAGGTAAAACATTAGAAGATTTAGAAAGGCTAAAACATGTTTTAATAAACGCCAGAAAGAGAAAATAAAAAGTTAGGAGTAGAAAATGTATAAAAATAAAAAAAGTGGAATAATAGGAATTATTATAACAATAATTATACTGATTTTAATTGTAATATTTTCTAATGGTGAAAAAAACTCATCATTTTTTGAAAATGTTGCAAGTAATTTGGTAATGCCAATACAAAATGGATTGACATATCTAAAGAATAAAATAGGTGGGAATAATACATTTTTTACAGATATAAGTAATCTAAAAGAAGAAAATTCGAAGTTAAAACAACAAAATAGTGAATTAGAACAATCATTAAGAGAATTGGAAAATATAAAGACGCAAAATGAAACATTAAAAGAATATTTAAATCTAACAGAAAAATATGGAGAATATAAGACTATACCAGGTTATGTAATAAATAAAGATATTAGTAATTATTCAAAAACTATAATTATAAATATAGGAAAAGATGATGGAGTAAAAGAAAATATGACTGTAATTGCTGATAAAGGTTTGGTAGGCCATGTTATATCAGTAACAAAAAATACAGCGAAGGTTCAGACTATAATAGATACAGCAAGTTCAATTAGTTGCACAATGAGTACAACTAAAGATGCAATAGTATGTAAGGGAACTTTAGATGGACAATCTGTATTAAAAGCTATGTATATACCTACTGATAAAAATATAATACAAGGAGATAGTATAGAAACATCAGGATTAGGTGGAATATATCCAAAGGGAATCCATATAGGAACTGTAAAAAAGGTTTCAAACACTCAAAATATTACAGATAGAAATGCTTTAATAGAAACTGCAGTTGATTTTGATAAACTAGACACAGTTCTAGTTGTAACAAATAAATAAATGAAAAGAGGTGAGCCAATTGAAAAAAACAATTATTAATATAATTCTAGTATTAATAACATTTATAATATATTTTCTACAATCTAATTTTTTTAGTTGGTTTACAATAGCAGGAATTATGCCAAATGTATTTATTATACTGGTATTATTTATAGGATTATTTGCAAGTAGAACAATGGGAACAGCATATGGAGCAGCAATAGGATTATTTTTAGATTTTACTATAGGAAGTAGAGTTGGGATATATGCAGTATCGCTTGGGATAATTGGATTTTTAGCAGGAGTATTTGATAAGAACTTTTCTAAAGATAGCAGAATGACAATAATGGTTATGGTTTTGGGAGCAACTGCTGTTTTTGAAATATTAAATTATGTATTAAATTATATCTTTTTAGAAATAAATATAGAGATTTTTAATTTTATAAAAATTTTAATTGCAGAAATTATATATAATTTAATTATAACAATAATAGTATATCCGTTAATTCAAGAATTTGGATATTACATTGAAAATGAATATAAAGGTAATAAAATATTAACAAGGTATTTTTAGAATATATTTTTATATTGTTCTAAAAAAAGATTAAAAATAGAAAAGAAGGTGAAAAAGTTTGGCAAGAAGGATAAAAAAAGCTAACATAAATTTAAGATTTAATATATTAACTGTTCTTATTTATGTAATAGGAATAATATTAATTGCTAAACTATTTAGTCTTCAAATAGTACATGGGGCAGAATATAGAGAACAATCTAATACAAGACTTACTAGGGAAAGTACTTTAGAGGCTACAAGAGGAGCTATTTTAGATAAAACTGGAAATCCATTAGTAACATCAAAAATAGAGTTTACATTAGAACTATATAAAAGTAAAGTTGATACAGAAACATTAAATAATTCTATTTTAAATATAATTCAAGTATTAGAGAAATATGAGGTTTCATATACTGATTTGTTTCCAATAAATATAGAACCATTTGAATTTAGAATTTCTAATGAGAATTTGGTAGCATGGAAAAAATCAAATAATCTAAATGAAAATATAACTGCTGAAGAGGCGTTTTATAAATTTAAAGATAAGTATAAAATACAAAGCACTAATATTCAGGAAATTAGAAAGATTATGGCAATAAGATACTTGGTATCACAAAAAGGATATAGTAGTACTAGGGCAGTGACTATAGCTGAAGATATACCAAGAGAAGCAGTTGCAGAATTTAGTGAAAGTTCGGAAAAATTTGCTGGTATAAATATAGTGGTTAAACCTGTAAGACAATATACTTCTGGGAATTTAGCATCTCATATATTAGGATATGCTGGAAAAATAAGTAGTGAAGAATATGAAAAAAGGAAAAGTACATATAGTAATAGTGATATTATAGGAAAGACTGGAATAGAATATGTTTTCGAAGAATATTTGAAAGGAAAAAATGGGACAAAACAAATTGATATGGCTGTAGATGGTACAACTACTGCAGAATATATATCAAAAGAAGCTGTAGCAGGTTCAGACATTGTCTTAACAATAGATGCAAATCTTCAGAAAATAGCAGAGAATGCATTAGCATCAAATATTCAAAAAATTGCAACTGGAGGATTTGGTAAAGCATATGATGCCAAAGCAGGTGCATGTGTAGTAATGAATGTGAATAGTGGTGAAGTATTAGCAATGGCAAGTTATCCAGATTATAATCCAGAAGATTTTGTAGGAGGAATAAGCACTGAAGCATGGAATAATTATACAAATAATCCATCAAAGCCATTAGTAGATAAGGCTGTTCAAAATTCATATTCACCAGGGTCTACTTTTAAAATGATAACAGCAATAGCAGGATTAGAATCAGGAGTAATTAATTTAAATACAAAAATTAATGATACAGGTGTATATAAGAAATATGGAATATCTATGAATTGTTGGTATTATACAGACTATCATAGAGGACATGGATGGGTAAATGTGTCAGATGCTATTGAAAAATCTTGTAATTATTTCTTTTATGAAACATCAGATAGAATGGGAATTGACAAGCTAGCGCAGATAGCTAGATATTTTGGATTAGGAGGAAAGACAGGAATAGAGCTACAAGGAGAAACAACAGGAGTATTGGCAAGTAAAGAGACAAAATCAAAAATGCACCCAAATGATCCTAATTGGAATCCAGGAAATACCCTAAATGCTTCGATAGGACAAGGTGATAATGAATTTAGTCCATTACAAATGGCAAGATACATTAGTATGCTTGCAAATGGGGGACGTAAAATTGATGTAAGCATAGTAAAAACAATAAGAAATGCTGATGGATCTGAAGTTTCAAAAGATGAAATAAACCAATTTGTAAATAAAAAGCTGGGATTAGAAGGCGATAATTCTGGTGATATGGAAATTAATAGAGATTATCTAAATGCAGTATTACAAGGTATGAAATCAGTTACTAGTGATTCAGGAGGAACAGCATATGTTAGATTTAAGAATTTTAATATAAGTGTTGGTGGAAAAACAGGTTCAGCGGAAGCGCCTGGAAACTTAGTTCACGCATGGTTTGTTGGATTTGCACCATTTGAGAACCCAGAAATAGCAATTGTTGTTATGGTTGAAAATGGAGGACATGGTAATTACACCGCAGAGGTTGTAACTGATATAATGGGAGAATATTTCGGAATGAATACACAAAATGTAGAAGAGGACATGAGTGCTATACCATATGTTGAAATTATGAGATAATATTTATATATGTTAAAGCTTATAAATAATAATTAGGAATAATGAAAGGATGTAAAAATGAGAAATTGTGTAAGTGTGAATTTAAAAAAAGATGAAATAGTGATAAAATTAAGTGAGGTAGCAGAACAAGAAGAAATAATAGAAAGTTTAAAAAAGAAACTACCAGAATTAAAAAAATTGTATAAAGATGAGAAAACTCCGATAAAAATAACAGGTAAAGTATTAAAAAATAAAGAAATTGACCAAATACAAGAAATGATTAAAGGTAAAATAGATGTTGAAATAGAATTTGATATGCCTAAGACATTAGGATTACATAGTATAAAGAAAACTTTTGAGAGAAATATTGCTATATCTGAAGCAAAATTTCATAGAGGATCTTTGCGTTCAGGACAAAAGATTGAAACTGAAGGAAGTATTGTAATTATAGGAGATGTTAATTCAGGGGCAGAAGTTATAGCTTCAGATAATATTATTGTACTAGGAAGCCTAAGAGGACTAGCTCATGCTGGAGCTAAAGGAAACAAACAAGCGATAATCGCAGCAGGGCTTGTAGATACAGTACAAATAAGAATTGCAAACATAGTTAAGGAAATTAACAGAGAAGAAGAAATAATGCATAAACAATCATATATAAGTGTAATAGAAGATAAAATTATTATTGAGTAATGAGGGCTAACTAAGTAATAATAATATTAGAGATATAAACAATATTTCATCTTTTACACCTTCTTGATAAAGAACAAATAGTAAACCAATAATTATAAGATCATCTAAATATAGTTTAATACCCATAATTTCAATGATTGGATTTTCTGAATTAGAAAAGAAATCAAAATTGAAACGTATAGGGCCTGAATAATTATATTTAGATGATCTGTTTTCATATTTTGAATTATCATTTGTAGAGACTTGTACATCATTCTCTATGGTAGGCTCACTTTCACAAATTGACGAATTTTTAACAGTTTCTGTATTTATAGATTTTTCAACATTTTTTCTATTATTTGTATAATTATTATATCTTGAATAATAATTATAATAGTTATTATATGGAAAGTTGAAAAACGGAAAGTTAGCCATTATTTTTATTCTCCTTATTATCATTTTTTAAAAGTTCAGCAATTTTAGCCATGTTTAATAAATTAGCATACTGATCTAATTTTTCTTTTTTTTCTTCTCGTAAATAGGGTTTTAAAGAATATAATAAATTTGATCTTGGATCATTTGAACCATTCATTTTTTCTATAACAGACTTCATTTTTAAAATTGTGTTCATATCAATATTACTAAAATCAAAATTATTAGTATTATTTTTATTTCCACTATCTGAATTATTATAATTAGAAGAACTTGAGTTTTCATTGGTTTTTGGATTATTAGAAGACATCATTGAAGAAACATTTTGAATCATCTCTGGAGGAATTTGTGAGATAACGTCAGAAAGGTCTCCTTTATTCATCATATCTTTTAATTTATTGATAGTATTTTCATCAATATTAAAATCACTCAAAATTATCACCTCGTTAAAATATATTCAATATCTAAAAAATCTATGTAATATAGTATTAAAATAATGGAATAAATGTTACAATTTCATATTAATATATAAAACTTTCAATAAAATAAAAAAATTTACATAAAAAGTATAAAAAATAGCATAAAAGCATTGAAAAATCTAGAAAAAAGCGGTATAATATATATTAGTGGAATAATGTTTGCTTTAATAGTGCTTAAGTATTTAAATTGTAATAAAAATGTAATAAAAAATTATTATAAAAGCACATTAATTGTAAATATATCTTCCGTAAAGCGATACAAAGTTAACTATTTGGCCAGTATTATAGGGATATTGACTAAATTGTTAAAAGGTGTATTATATATAAGAAGAAATTGGGTTATTAAAATCTACTTAATAGGCTAATTAAATTGATAGGAGGAAGTTATGAAAAGTAAAATTTTTAAAATTAGTATTGCCACAATTTTGATTATGGTAATGACAATGACAAATTTTGTTTTTATAGGAGAAACTTTAATAAGTTATGCTATAGATGGAATTAGTGTAACTACAGCAACAAATAATAAAAATGTTGAATTTGCTGCTTATTTTAAAGATGATTCAGGAAGGGTAACAGATACAACGCAAAAAAGTATTTCTAGCGGAGATACAAAATTGTATATACAAGTGGAAGTGAAAAACGAAGGATATTTTAATGGTAGTATTTCTCTAGAAAATAGTAATTTCAATTTGATTAGCTCAGGAGAATGTGAGTATGTAAATAAAATTGAAAATAATGTTATAACATTAAATCAAATAGGAGCAGGAAATAGTGCGATAATAGAAGTTTTTGTGAAGGAAAAAAGAGAAGAAAACTTTGATTTATCGTTATTAAACATGAACAGCGAATTAACTTTAACTGGTATTTATAAAGATAGTAGTGAAAAAGACAGAAAAATAGAAGCTAAAAGGAATGTTGCTTTAAAAATAACAAATAATGATGAACAAAAAGAAAATATAGTTAATAATTTACAAGTACTTACTAACAAAGTTTTGAAAGTTAATGGAGAGGATAAGAGAGTTGTTCAATTATCTTTAAATTTAGGAATGAATGATAATAATTTTCCAATGGAAAAGATATTTGCACAAGTAGATGTTCCAGATATTAATGGTAAACAACCACAAATTGAGAAAATAGTAAATATGAATTCTATGACAGAATATAATTATGATTATTCAAATAAAAAAGTAACATTTACTATGACTAACAAAGCAAATAGTAACAAAGTTGTATGGAAAAATACAGGAAGTGAAGAAATATTAATAACATTTTTGTATGATGCCGATGTTCAAATAGATAATATAAATATAAATTCAGATTCAAAAATAACTTTATATAATAACAAAGAATTAACAGCTAATAGTGCTAAAGTTATATTAAAAAGCAATGAAGAAAAAGAAGCTATAGTGACAGGAAAAATATATAACTCAGAAAATACTATATATAAAGGAAAATTATATAATAATATTGATAGAGGATTTGTTACAGATTCAACAATAAATGTAAATATAGCAAATGTAGCAGATTATTTAAAAATTCAAGAAACAGATTTATTATATTCAGAATCTGATGGACAATTAAATAATATAATACAAGGACATAGTGTAAATACAGTAATAACACAAACAACAATTAATAAACAAGAATTATTTAATGTTATTGGAGAAGATGGAACAGCAACAATAACAAATTTAAAAGGTGAAGTTTTAGAAATTATAAATAAAGATACACAAAGTGATGAGAATGGAAATATAGTTCTAAAATATAATGAAGAACAATCAGGAATAGTTATAAATACAACAAAGGCTATAGCTACAGGAAAAATACATATTTCAAATAATAAAGTAATAAAACAAAATGATATTCAGTCTATAAAGAATTCTTTGGAATTTAAAACTTTTATACAAGCTACAAATAATGTGAATGCAACAGAACCAGCAGGAAGTGACATTGTAGGAATATCAAAAATGGAATTAAAAGAATCAGTGACAGAAGCTAGAGTAGAAGTAAGTAGAAATGATTTATCAACAATAACAGAAAACAAAAATGTTGATATAACAGCAATCTTAAAATCAAATTCTGAACAATATGATTTATATAAAAATCCAAACTTAGAAATAGAATTCCCTGAAGATGTAAAGGATATAAATGTAAATAGAATAAATAAACTTTATGGTGATGAATTTGAAATATCAGCTTCAAAATTTGTAAGAAATTCGAAAATAGTAATATCTATTAGTTTAAAAGGAGAACAAACACAATACAAGGATTTTGGAATAGAAGGTACAACAATAGTAATAAATGCAGATTTAAAATTAGACAATAAAGCTACATCTAAAACTGATAGTTTTAAAATGACTTACACAAACGAAAAAGCAAACAGTTATAAAGAGGGTAAAGCACAAGGTGTAGAAATTAAAGAAATATCAATAGTTTCACCAAAAGGGTTAATAACAACTAATAATGTAGAGGAATTAGATATACAAACAATTGGAGAAGAAAGTGTTATTAATAAAACATTAGAAAAGGGTAAAGAAGCACAAAATATTACTGTTAAGTCAGAAATTATAAATAATAATGATGTTCAAATAAAAGATGTACATATATTAGGAAACTTTGGAACAGATGGAACAGTAGAAGTAAATAGAGAGAAGAAAGAAAATAATTTGGGATTAACATTAAAATCTGGTATAAATGTAGGTGGAATAGATACTTCAAAGGTTAAAGTATATTATTCAGAAAATGAAGATGCAACAGCAGATTTAAATGAACAATCAAATAATTGGAAAGATACAATAACAGATGCTGCAAAAACAAAGAAATATTTAATAACAGTTTCTAATATGGAAAAATCAGAAGGAATGGCTGTAAGTTATAGTGCAGAAATACCAGAACAATTACAATATAATAAACAAGAGTACGCAGGATATAATGTTACATATACAAATAGTCAAACACAAACACCTGGACAAGTAGATTCAACAACAATTGGTCTAGAAACAGGAAAAGGACCAGTAGCAGAAGCTAAATTAGTGGCATCAGTTGGAGGAAAAGCTTTAAATAATAATGATGAAGTAAAACAAGGTGAAATAATAAAATATAGTGTAGAAATTAAAAATACAGGAAGTGAAGATATAGTAAATGGTTTAGTTGTAGCTAAAGTACCAGAAGCAACAGAATTATTAGAAAAAACTATAGAAGAATCAGAAACAGGTGGAACAAAAACAGAATCATACAAAGTTGTAGAAAAAGCTGAGGCAACAATTAATATTGATTTGTTAAAGGCAGGAGAGACTACAACAAAAACATATGAACTTAGAGTAAAAAGAGATGCAACTATAGGAACAACATTTGAAGGTTTAGCTAATGTAACATATGGAGAAGCATCTTGTACAACAAATACAATTACAACTAAAATAGCCAGAGGAGAACTTAGAATAACATTATTTTCTCAAATAGATTCACAAAGTATAGTTGGAGAAGATTTCTCAGTTGGAGCAACTATAGAAAATCTAACAGGTAATGAGGTAAAAGATATAAATATTGAATGGAACGTTTCTGATAAATATAAATTTGTAGGACAAGAATATGAAATAATAGATCCTACAAAAGAAATAGATGAGAATGATTATAAAGAAACAATTATAAAAAATTCAGAACAAAAAACAATGAAGGTAGATAATATACCAGCAAATAGAGTTGTTTATGTATATGGACATCTAGTTCCAAATGATATTAAAGAAAAATCAATTAAAGAAAATATTACAGTTCAAGTAACAAAAGGAAATACAAAATACACATCAAATTTATTAGAAACAACAATATTAGGAAAAAATGATTATCAAATTTCATTATCAGCAAATAACGAAAATGGATATGTAAAAACTGGTGAAGAAATTGATTATGCAATTCAAATAACAAATAACAATGAATTGGATGGTAATGGAGTATATCTAGAAGATGTTATACCTTCAAGCTTATCTATAAAAGAGGTTACAGTAGATGGAAATCAAGAAGAACTTAATGAAGAAAATACATTAGAAATAAATATGGATATACCAAAAGGACAGACAAAAACTGTAAATATAAAAACTGTAGTAGATTATAATGAAGAAAATCAAGAAGATGAAGAAGTTACAAATAAGGCTAGATTAACAATAGATGAAAATAATGAAATAGAATCTAATGAAATAACACATACATTACAACAAGAAGAATTTGCACCAAATGGTACAAGAATATATAAAATAAGCGGTTTAGCTTGGTTGGATAAAAATTCAGATGGTGAAAAACAAGATTCAGATGAAATATTATCTGGAACTACAGTAAAATTATTTGATACTAAAACAAATAAGATTGCTAAAGATTATAATAATGAAGATATAACAACTACAACTAACGAATCTGGATTCTATACACTTTCTAAAATACCAGAAGGAAATTATGTAGTAATATTTGAATATGATACAACTCAATATATTGTTACTGAATATCAAAAACAAGGAATAGAAGAAAGTAAAAATTCAAATGTTATATCTAAGTCAATGAATATAGATGGACAAGAAAAAATATATGCAATTACAGATAATATTAATATTAAAGACTCAAATGTTTCAAACATTAATATGGGATTAATAAAAGCACAAGGATTTGATTTATCATTAGGTAAATATGTAAGCAAAATTATAGTACAAAACTCATCTGGAACATCAACATATGAATATAATGATGAAACATTAGCTAAAGTAGAATTGGATTCTAAGAAAATCAATAATTCAAATGTGATTATTGAATATAGTATAAAAGTAAGCAATGTAGGAGAATTAGAAGGTTATGTTAAAAATATAGTTGACTATATACCAAATGATTTGAAATTTAGTTCAGAATTAAATACAGATTGGTATCAAACAGGAAATAACCTATATTGTAAAGCATTAGCAAATGAAAAAATTAGACCAGGAGAAACAAGAGCAGTTAAATTAGTATTAACTAAAACAATGACAGAAACTAATACAGGAAGAACTAATAATATAGCAGAAATAGCAGAAAGCTATAATGATGCAGGAATACCAGATATAAACTCAGTAGCAGGAAATAAAGCTCAAGGTGAGAATGATATGGGTATGGCAGATGTAATTATAAGTGTAAAAACAGGTGAAGTTGCAATGTATATAACTTTAGTAGTATCAATGTTAGTAATTCTAGGAGTAGGAATATACTTCATAGAGAAAAAAATTATAAATAAACATATATAGGGAAAGGAGGTAGAGATATGAGAGGAAAAATAAAAAATACAATAATAACAATTATATTTTCTATAATGTGTATATGCTTAATAGTTATTCCATCAGAAGCAAAAGATTTAGGGAATGCAAATGAAGCAACTGTTGCTGTAAGAAGAACTAATGATTATGATTTACATTTAAGTGGAACAGCAAATGGAGCATCTGATGATACATTTTGTGTACAAGAAGGTGCACATGTTAATACAGGAAATAAGTATTATGTTAAAAATCGTATAGAAATAGATGGATTAGATTCAACAGTATATGAAGGTAATACTAATAAGGTAATTGATAAAAAAACAGATAAGATAGAGAATGGTGCAATGGCATGGATATTAGCTCAAAAAGATACAGGAAGTAATCATGTTGCTGCAGAAGGAAAAACGTATTCACCTAAACAAAAAGCTGTATATGGATTTTTTGGTACTTGGAAACGTGCAAATGAGCTAACTGATTATAAAACTAGATCAATGGGATATACTAATGCTAAATGGATAAGACAAGGTATAACTTATGCAAAGAATTATAAGAAAGATGAAAAAGCATCAATTAAAGATACGACTGACATGAAAAAAGTAAAAATGGAAGTATATGGAGAATATATAAAAGTAGGACCTTTTAAATGGAATTATACAGGAAAATTAGAAGAAGTTAAGGTATATAACCAAGATGATAATGAGGTTTCTGCAAAAATTGCAAAATATAGTGGAAAAGAATTAAAGATTTTAGATAATAATACAAAAATAACTTCAGGAAAAGATTTTTATGTTTTAGTAAAAGCTGATGATAAAACATCTAGTATACAAGTTAAAGGTAAAGTAGCTTTAACTAAAGAAAAATATACAGCGACAATTTGGACTTTATCACATAAATATCAAGTAAATGGTAAATGGTATGAAGGACAAAATATAATAACAACAATTGCAAATAGTAAGCCAAGTAAATCATCAGATGATGTAAAAACAGACAAAGTAGATTTACTTATAAACCTTTCAGGATATGTATGGACAGATGAAATATATGGTAAAGACTCAAAAAGAAATGACTTGTATAAATCAGAAGAAGCAGATAAATTTGATAAAGGTATAAATGGAATAAAAGTATACTTAAAAGATAAGAATGGAAAAGTAATAGCAGAAACAGAAACAAAAGAATTAGGAATATATAATGAGATAAAAGATGGAGAATATAGATTTAAGAATGTTGAGATTGCTAAATTAGATGAGTACTATGTAGAATTTAATTATAATGGATTAACATACACAAATGTAGTGGCTCATACAGATAAAAATAATGGCTCAAAAGCAACAGAAATACCAAATGTAAGAGAAAATCTTAATAATGTATTTAAAACAGGAATAACAGGACAAACAGATGTAAGCAAAATAAATACTACAATGCAATCAATAACAAAACAAACACCTTATAGCTTAAATAGTGCATATAAAAAACAAGGTGGAACAGAAATAAAATATGTAAATCTAGGATTAATACCTAGAGAACAACCAGATTTTGGACTAGCTAAAGATTTAGATAGTGTAAATATCTCAGTAAATGGATATCATCATATATATAAATATGGTAAGAAAAATATGGAACAAAGTGAAACTGTTACAGAAAATGGATTTAATGTAGGTGTTAAATTTGGAATCGACCATACAGGTTTATATAGAAGAGCTGTATATAAAGCAGATGCTGATTATGTTACAGAGGATAAGAGTAAAGAATTACAAATGGATTTGACATATAAAATTGCATTAAGAAATGAATCTACAACTTTAAAAGCTCAAATTAATAGTATAGTAGAATATTATGATAGTAGATATGAATCTATTACAGCAGGAACAGGATTAGATGAAAAGGGACAAATAACAGGAACATTTAATGCTCCAACACCAGAGACATATAATGAGAAATACAAAAAAGCTATAATAAATACTAATGGTATACAAGTAGAAGGAGCACATGTTAAATACATATATGTACAATTTAAGCTAGGTAGAGAAGCGGTTCAAGCACTAATAAGTGATACTAGCGAGTCAGAAGATGTATTATTAAGAAATGTGGCTGAAATAAATTCATATACACCTTTAGATAGCAATGGAAAACCATATGCTGGTATCGACAAAGACTCAACACCTGGAAATGCTACACTAGGAGATGTATCAACATATGAAGATGATGCTGATTCAGCACCAACATTGAAATTAGAAAAAGCAAATAACAGAAAAATGAGTGGTAAAGTATTCTTAGATTCTACTACAGGAGAGTTGAGGACAGGAGAGATAAGGCAAGGAAGTGGAGCTTATGAAGAGGGCGAAAGAGGAATTTCTGGAGTGGAAATTATATTAACAGAAAATAAAGAGAATGGACAAAAGTATGGACCAGTAACAACAAATGAAGATGGAGACTTTGAAATTTCAAACTTTATTCCAGGAGATTATACATTAACATATACATGGGGAGATGACACATATACAGTACAAAATTACAAAGGAACAGTATATGATGCATCAAGAAATCAATCTGATAAAAATTGGTATAAATATAATGTAGATACAAGAAAAACAGATGCTATTGATAACTATCAAACAAGACAAAATATAGATAATGAAATGAAAACAATTACAAATTCAACACAAGCTACAATAACAAAAATGGATTCAAATACTCCTACTATGGGAATTAGTATAGAGAATTTAGTAGAGACAACATCAGAAGGAGATAGATTTGAATATGAAGTTAAAAATGTAGATTTTGGAATTGTAGAAAGAGCAAGACAAGATTTGGGATTAACAAAAAGAGTTAAAACAATGAAAGTTACATTAGCAAATGGTCAAGTAATATCTGATTTTGAAATTGGTGAAGATGGAAGATTACAAGGACAAAAAGACCATATTACATATATGAAACCATCTAATAATACAGAACCTGCAAATGGATTTGTAAAATTGGAACTTGATAATGAATTAATCCAAGGAGCAATTGTTGAAGTTGGATATGAAATAAAAGCAACAAATAATAGTGAATTAGATTATGTGAGTGAAAATGGGGCTTTCTATAAATATGGAACTATAGAAGGAAATCTTGTGACTATTACACCAAGTGCAATAATTGATTACTTAGATAATGATTGGGCATTTGATAGTGAGAAGAATTCACAATGGCAAGTTAAGACATTGGATGATATTACAGATATAGTGGCTGAAACAGTATATAATGACGAAAATACAACAATAAATAATAAGACAATATTATATACAGAATGCTTAAATGAAAAGAAAATAGAGCCTACTAAATCAGAAGTAGTAATGCTAAATGTTTCAAAAACATTATCAACAACAGATGAGATAAACTTAGATAACGAAACAGAAATTGCTAAAGTAGAAAAGAATGGTGGATCAAAGTTAATTTCAACACCAGGTAGTTATGTACCAGGAAGCTCAAATCACGAATCAGATGATAGCACAGCAGAGACAGTAATAGTAACACCAAGTACAGGTAATAACTTAGCATTTATATTACCAATTACAGTTGGAGTAGTAGCATTAGCTATTTTAGGAACTGGAATAGTAATAATAAAGAAAAAAGTATTAAGTAAATAGAGATTTAACTTAAATTAGAAATAAAAATACCTATTCAATATAAATATATTGAATAGGTATTTTTGTACTTTATACATATAATCACATTTTTACAAGTATTTTTTTTAAAAATATCACACTTTTGCAAACATTTTACAAAGAAAAATCACATTTTTGTAATTAAAAAGAAAATTTAGTGTATTTGGTATTTCTGTTAATAGAATGCTTTTATGCATGTATTAAGTATTTTCTTTATAATTTGTACATTTTTAATAAAAATGGGAAATAAGTTGCGGAAGTAAGGGCTTTGTAGAAATTGGTAACAAAAAGTAAAATAATGTAACAAAAATGTAATAATAATTTAATAAAAGATATATGAAAAACCTTAAATAGGCTTCCCTAAGCAAAGCACAGAGATACTTGTAATAATCTGGAAGAGGTGTAAAAAACTGATATTGAAATTAGTTAAATAACTAGCTATTATGTATAGTGAATATAAGTATATAAAAAATATGCGAAGGAGAAATTTGCTATGGCAACAAAAAAATCTAAATTAATATCTTTATTTGCAATAATAATAGTGATTTGTTTATTATTGTCTTTAAATCTAACAAGTGGTGCAGATGATATAAAAATTGCAACAGAAGTTGGGTTAGAAAAGTATGTAAATTATAGTATATCTGAAGATGATAAAGGAACACTAGTGCAATATGGTTTGAGCATGGGAATGGAATATTTAAGTGATTATAATGATTTCCCTGTAAAGGAAAGTGAACTATCAATTAATCTAAATCAGATTGATGGTAAGTATCCATATGACGTAAAGGTTATTTCAAAGAGTACAAAAGCAACAAATGGTAAAAGTATGGATATAAGTGATAATTATCATTATGATGTTAATAACGGAATTTTAGTTGTAAAAGCAAGTAATAAAAATGAAAGTGGAGATAAGATATATAATCAAGCTCCAAGTTCAGAAGCAAAAGATGAGTATTCAATTGTTTGCTATTATGATACATATACATCAGAAAATTTAGAAAGAGAATTATCTTTCCAAGTTTCTGCCAAAGCTATTTTGTTTAAAGATGATAGAGAGATAAATAGTAGACAAGAATTTACTACCAAAGCTACTGAAAATATATCAGATTTAACTTCTATATCTACAGCTACTAGTGAAATATATAATGGACAAATTAAATCAAATATAATTAATGGAACACAAAATGACACAGAGTATAAAGAACTTGAGAGAATAACAGTAAGTAAAAAAGAAGTGCAACAAAAATTATCAGTAGCGGTAAGTGATGTACTAGTAAATAATAATGAGGAAGTCGGAAATAATGGTAATATTATTTTCAAAAATATGAAACTAAGAAAAGATGAGATAAAAAGACTTTTGGGAGAAGATGGAGTAGTTGATATATTAGATTCTAATTCTAATATTCTATCTTCAATAAATAAGGAGTCTGAATGGGAAGAAGATGGAACTATAACAGTTTCTTTTGAAAATGGTTTAGAAAATATAACAGTAAAAACAAGTGAAGTAAAAGCTGAAGGTATTTTAACATTATATAATACAAAACAAATAAAGAGCACAATGAATAATATAAACAATAATCAAGTAAAAACAATAGTAAAATCAACAGGTATAAATGAAGAAAAGATAGTACAAGAAGTGCAAAAAGATGGACAGATACAGCAAGAAGAAAACATTATTCAAAAAGTAGTTTTTGAACATACAGATGAAAAGATAATAGATATAAAAGATACAACAACAAATGTTACTTTTGATGTTAATAATACAAATTGGACTAATAAACAACAAAATGAAATTATATTTGATATTTGTTTAAATTCAAATAGTAAGAAATATAATTTATTTAAAAATCCAACATTAAAAATAAATCTTTCAAGTGAAGTTGAAAAAGTTATATTAGGAGAAAGTTCAATTATTTACGCTAATGGTTTAGAACTACAAAATCCTTATGTAACAACAAACACAGATGGTACCCAAAGTATAATTGCTAATGTGACAGGAACTCAAATGGATTATGCTGAGAATTCTTTAGGATTAGCAACAGAAGTAAAAATATCAGCTACAATAATTTTAAAGAAGGATATTGAAGCTACAAATTCAAATATTAATTTAGAATATACAAATCAATATACATTGGATAAAAATGTAGAGGTTGGAGATATAGCTAAAGATATAGAAATAGAGAATTATAAAGAAGACAACAATCAAGAAAATACACAAGGAAGTTTTGATAATAATATTGCAGCTACAGCAGAAACAGTGGATAATTCATCTGTAGAAAATGCAGATAAATTAAAAGTTGAAGTATTGCCTGTAAAAGGAGATACAGTTATAAAAGATGGAGACACTGTTTATGAAGGTGAATATATAAAATATAACATAAAAGTAACTAATACAGCAGATAAACCTATTGATAATATTAAGGTAGTAGGAAGTATACCAGATGGGACAACTTATGGGGAGTTAGAGGCAGATTATTTTACTTACCAAGGGAAATATGAATATAATTTTGATAATAATGTAAAAGAAAAAAATATAGAAATAGGTTTACTAAAAGCGGGGGAAAGTGTTGAGAGATTTTATGAAGTTAGAGCAAATGATTTAGCAGAAGGAGAGACAGAAAAAAATATCTTAACAAATATTAAAACATATGTAAGTGGAATAGAAATTAGGGATTATGAATTAACAAATAAAATGGAACATGCTAATGCTAAAATTTTTGTGGATGCTAAATTAGACAGTGAATCAGATAGGTGGAATTATGGAATTAGTATAAGTGGTGAACAAGGAAAAGAAGTAACAGTAGAGATAAAATTTCCTAAGGAATTTGAACTTAAGTGGATTGGTTATAAAGGAGTATTAGATGAAGCCAATGTGGATTATATACATATTTCAGAAGATAATGTAGTTACTGCGAATTTGAATATAGATAATGAAAATATGTATTATTTTGAAGGTATAATAAGTAATGCGAAGATTAATAAAAATACAGATGAATCTGAGATTCAGCTGTATACTACAGGCAAAATTAAAATAGATAATCAATCATATACATCAAATGAAAATAGAATAACATATTTATATCAAAATGCATCTGTAGTAATGACATCTCCTACTGAAGGAGAAGAAGTTAAATACAATGATGAGATAGAATATAATATAGTAGTAAAAAATATAGGAGGAACAAATTTAGATATTAATAATTCATCTATAATAGTTAATGTTATTGATTTTTTGCCAGAAGATTTGTATCCTATAAGTGTAACATATGATACATGGGAAGAACAAGAAGAAATAGATGATGAAGAATTAGTTTATATTCCAAAGGATAATTTTATTAAAAAAGAGATAACAGATAAAATTAAGTATAGTATTAAAGATGAAAATGGAAACATTTTACCAAATATAGACATATATTGTACAATTCCATATAAAGAAAGTGTTGTTATAAAAGTAAAAGCAAAAGCAGGAATGGTATATGAAAAAACTAGAATAGAAAATAATGTAACAATAAATTCAGAAGAGACAATAGTGGAAGATGATAGAGAAGTAACATATTCAGTTATCGGAACAAAGCAATCTAACATAATTGCACATACAATACTTCCATATAATTATGAAGAAGATATAGAAAAGCCAGATGACCCAACCAACCCAGACGATTCAAACAATCCAGATAATCCAAACAATCCAGATGACCCAAATAATGAAAGATATACTATATCAGGAGTAGCATGGATTGATGAGAATAAAGATGGACAAAGACAGACAAGTGAAAAGTTACTAGAAGGAATAGAAGTATTATTAGTTAATGCAGAGAATTCTAGTATAGTATCAGAAGAAATAAAAACAAACTCTAATGGTTCATATAGTTTCAGTAATGTAGAAACAGGAAAATATATTGTACTATTTAAATATGATAAAGATAGTTATAGATTAACGGAATATAAAAAAGCTGGGGTATCTAGCAGTGTGAATTCTGATGCGACAAAGAAAAATATAACTTTAAATGGGCAAGAAATGATAGTAGGAGCAACTGATATCATATCTTTAGATGCATCAAATTCAAATATAGATATAGGTCTGATAAAAAATGAGATATGTGATCTTAAACTGGATAAATATATATCAAAAGTTTCAGTAACTACAAAAAATGGAACAAAACAATATAACTATAATAATGATAAACTTGCGAAAGTAGAAATAAGATCTAAAGAAATTGAGGGAGCTACAGTTGTAGTTGAATATAAATTAGTTATAACAAATGAGGGAGAATTACCTGCAAGTGTTAATAAGTTAGTTGATTATATACCAGAAGGATTAAGTTTTTCTTCTGAATTAAATAAGAATTGGAGTTTAATGCAAAATGGTCAACTTATTAATACAAGTATTAATAATCAAAAAATTGAACCTGGTAAAAGTTTGGAGTTATCTTTAATTTTAAGTAAGAGAATGACAGCAAATGCAACAGGAACATATACAAACTCAGCAGAAATATATGATATGAGCAATGAATTAGGAATAAAAGATATTGATTCAACCCCAGGAAATAAAGTAGAAACAGAGGATGACTATTCAAAAGCAGATTTAATTATTTCTGTAGGTACAGGATTATATATATATATTAGTATTGGAATAGTAATAAGTATATTATTTGTAACTGTGGTTGTTATTATAACAAAAAAATATAATATTAAATTAGGGAATGGTATTAAAATTTTAACATTTATAATATTAGTTACTGGGATAATATTTTTACAAGAAGTAAACTCAAATGCGGGGGAAACATTTAAAGACAATGACATTGATGTTAATAAATATAAAGCTCCTAGCAAGGCTTGGTTTGCGCATTATGGAAATAGTAGTTCTACAAGTTTTAAGGGAGGCCCTATAGATGAAAGATTTAATAAGCATGATTCGGAACATAATATAGACTATATGCCTGTAGGAGGAGAATGTATTGACAATGGTATTCCTAATCAGGATATGACTATATGGGACAACGAGCACAGGATGTATGAGCTAAAAAGAGCTAGATATAAAAGGAAAGCAAATGGCAATGTTGGTGGAATGTTAACGGGAGAACTATCTAATAATAGTAATCAAGAAGTTTATGTTAAACAATTAGATAATTCAAATTGTATATTAGGTCCCTTTGAGGCAAATGGATATTTTCAAGGAGATAATATAATAGAAGTGGAAGATATGAATGGAGATATTATAGCAGATCGTATAATTTGTGATGCTAATGGAAAGAAGAGAAATTTGAAAGAACTAGCTCCATTTTATATAAAAATATCAAAAGATGACTTAGAAAATGGCATTTCTAGTGTAACATTATATAATGAGTATACAGTGCAAATTAGTGGTGGAGGTACGGTAGAAGTCTCAGCAATATATAAACCAACAAAGGAACCCGAAACTCAAAAGGTATCTTGTGAGTATAAAATTAAAGGAAAAAAGAGTGAAAAAATAGTAATAGCAGATTATATAAAATGGACAAATATAAAAAGTAATCTAAAGATTATAAAAGTAGATGAAAAAGATAATAGAGTTAAACTTCCTGGAGTAAAAATAAAAGTAGTAGGACCAAGTTATCCTGGAGGACAAGTTTTCGAGACTGATTCAAATGGAGAAATATTACTATACAATTTAAATAAGGGAACATATAAGTTGATTGAGGAAACAAATGGAAATCCCAATTACGGATATCTAGGAGGCGCATATAAATCAATTGAAGTAAAATCAGGAATGATAAAAGAAGTAATTATAGAAAACCAGAAACAAACAGGAAATCTTCAAATAAAGAAAGTAGATAAAGATACAGGTAAACCACTAAAAGGTGTAAGCTTTAAAATATGGGATTCTAATGAAGATGGTTGGGTTATAGTTAACAATCAAAATAGATATGAAAATGAAAATGTAACTGTTAATGTAACTGGAATGAACTGGATTAAGGATAGAGATAACGGAATTAATAATCCTAGAACAACAGAATTTATTACCGATTCTAATGGTCAAATAACAATAAATAATTTATTGTGTCATAAATATTATATATGGGAGACATCTGTAGGTGATAATGCTAACTATGGTTATGAAGTAGATGGAAATTATATTTATTTTGACAGAAATAATGATAGCTCAAAGCCGGATAATGTACCATATACATGTATAGACATGAGGGACAAAAGCAATATAGGAAATACAGCGAAATTAACTTGTGAGAATAGAAGAAAGTATGTGGATTTATCTCGGATATGTTTGGGAAGATGATATAGGCAAGGGTAAATTATCAGAAAGAAATGGACTAAGAGGAGATGAAAATGATAGGCCAGTAAAGGGTGTTCCGGTTACATTAAAGAATAAAGTTACTCAAAAAGAAGAGACACATTATACAGATGAAGATGGGAAATATATTTTTAAAAAAATATTAATAAATGATTTAGAGAATATGTATATTAACTTTACTTATAATGGTATGTGTTATGGTGGTGTACCACATAAAATAAGAGAAGAAAATGGATCAAAAGCATCAGAGGGAGCTGCTAGAGCTTATATGGATTCAAGATATTCGGAAGTTTCAAATAGTAAAGCAGAAGGAACTATGCCTTGGGGAGAGAATGTAAAGACAGACTTAAAATATGACTATAATAAAGAAACGCATATGAGTCATTTGAATTATGAATGTACTGACTCAGAACGTACATATGGAGGAGCAGAATATCCTGTAACTAATGTGCCATCTAAATATATAATAACTGCAAGTACAACATATGCATATATGGAATATGATAATAATCATAGACCAATGCTAGGATATTTGGATAAGATAAAAACTCCTGAAGAGATAAGAAAAGGAGATATAACAGAAGTAACAAATATTAATTTAGGTTTATATAAAAGAGAACAACCAGATATATCTGTAGTAAAAGATATTGAAAGTGCAAAAGTACAAATAAATAATAGGACACATGTCTATAAATATAGTGATAGATTTAGTAAAAATAATGAAGATAAGTTTATATATGGAGATGGACATGATGTTGCAGTTAAGTTTGGGCAAAAATATGGTGATATGTCATATACTAGAGCATTATATGCTTCAGACATAAAACATGAAGGAGACGACAAACTATCAGTAAATGTTACATATAGAATTCAAATTGCGAACCAATCATCAAGTTTAAAAGTTATAGTTAATCAATTGGCTGATTATTATGATACTAAATATGAAGTTATTGATATAGGTACACAAATAAACAGCAATGGAGATATAATAGAAAGTATAGGATATGAGAAAGGAGATTATAATTTAGACTATAAGAAAAGTTTAATAAACCTTTCTTCAATAGAAATAGAAGCGGGACATAAGTTAAATGTATATGTACAAATGAGAGTAAAATCAGAAGAGATTATTAAATTGGTTGATAATAGTGATGAATATGTAAAACTAGATAATATTGCAGAGATTATTTCTTATAAAACTATGTATGAAAAAGGTGGTGTGTATGGAGGAGTAGATAAAGATTCTAATCCTGGAAATACAGTACCAGGAAAAAGAGAGACATATGAAGATGATACTGATTCAGCACCAGGTTTAAAACTAGTTTTACAAAGTCCAAGAACAATATCAGGAAAGGTATTCTTAGACGATTCAGGTGATATAAGTATTGTGAATTCAGGAAATATAAGACAAGGTGATGGTAAATATACTAATGGAGAAGATGGAATACCAAATGTAACAGTAAGATTGAAAAAAGGAAATGATATTGTTCAGAGATATGATGCAGAAGATAACATATTTAAAAATGCCGAATGTACAACAGCTAGTGATGGTGAAAATAAGGGAAATTACTCATTTGAGGGAATTATTCCAGATAATTATTACTTGGAATTTACATGGGGAGACAAGACATATAGAGTACAAGATTATAAATCTACAATAGTAGATGAAGAATCAGCAGAAGCTAAAGCAAGTAATAAAGAATGGTATAAAGATGAATTTAAAAAACAATATGATAATAATCATTATGCAAATCAAGAAAATTATATAGCTCAATGGGATAATTCAAATAATACAGAATATAGAACTTCTGATGCTATAGATGATTATTCTCGAAGAGATAATATAGACAAGCAAACAAAATATATTATAAACTCAAATAAAAATGCTATAGATAGCTACTATGAAAATACAGAAAGTACAGAAATTCCAATGATTAAAGTTAAAGGAGTAGATGGTACAGAACAAGAAGAACAATTAATAACAGAAATGAATTCAAATACTAATGAGTTTAATGTTAATATAGAATATAATGGACAAAATACTACAACTAGTGATGAATATCAGACAAATCCAGATGGTACTATAAAAGTTGAGAATGGGTATGCAATTAAAAAACCAGAATTTGCTAATGCGATAAAAAGTATTGACTTTGGTATTACAAGAAGAGCTAAACAACAAATAAGTATAGAAAAACGAATAAATAGTGTTAAACTTAAATTAGCAAATGGACAGGTAATAGTTGATGCAAAAAAAGAAGAAAATGGCAATTTAAAAGGAGAAATGAAACACACTACTTATATTAAGCCAGATAATAATACAATGCCAAGAAATGGATTCTTGAAATTAGAACTTGATAATGAATTAATCCAAGGATCAGTTTTAGAGGTAGAATATGAGATAAAAGCTGTTAATACAAGTGAAGTAGATTATGCAACTTCTGAATTCTATAATTATGGAAAAGGACATGGACAAGATAATATTATAACAATAAAACCAACAAGTATTATAGATTATCTAGATAAGGGTTGGATGTATGATAATAATAGTACTACAGAAAATGGTTGGGAAGTAAAACAAGAAACAGATATAAAGTCTTATATAGAGAGTGGAGAAAATAAAGCATATGAGTCTATAGGAGATCAAATAATATTAATAACAGATAAACTAAAAAATGAAAGCTTAACACCGATAGGAGATAAAACAAATGCTAGTGTATGTTTGAAAGCATCTAAGACATTATCAACAACAGAAGAGATTACATTAGATAATGAAACAGAAACTGTTATACTTGAAAAGAGTGGAGGGTCAAATATTGAATCAACTCCAGGAAACTATATCCCAGGAAAAGGACCTCATGTAGAGTCTGATGATGATATGGGAGAACAAGTAATAGTAACACCAAGTACAGGTAAGAATTTATCATATATTGAACCAATTACAATTGGAATAACTGCTTTAATTATACTTGGAACAGGAATAGTGTTAATTAAAAAAAGAGTACTTAATAAAAAAGAAGACTAAAGAATAATTGAATACTATATGATAATTAAAAACAAAGAATCATTATAATTTAATGATTCTTTGTTTTATAGAAAAAACTCCACTTAAAATAAGTGGAGTTTTTGAGGTAAAATCATTTTTTATTTTTTTATTTTTATCTTAATAGTAGTTTTCTTACCACTACCATCTTTTGCTTTTGCTGTAACCTTAATGGTTTTGCCTTTACCTGCTTTTTTAGCAGTTAATACGCCTTTAGAATTTATCTTGGCATATTTTTTATTACTAACAGACCATTTTATATCTTTGTTGGTTGCGTCAGAGTTAATAGTAAGTTTTATCTTTAATTTTTTTCCTGCTTTTATAGTTTTCTTCGCTTTCAGCTTAATCCTTTTAACAAGAATTTTGTTAATTTTTAATTTAAAGGTTGCTATTTTTCCACTACCATCTTTAGCTTTAGCAGTGATAGTAACAGTTTTACCAGCACCTGCTAGTTTTGTAGTTACTTTACCGTTTTTGTCTACTATTGCATACTTAGCATTACTACTACTCCAAACAAGTGATTTGTTAGTTGCATCAGAATTAATGCTTGCTTTTAAATCAATTGTTTTACCAGCTTTTACACTTGAAGAAGCAGCTGTAATTGTAATAGTTTTAACTAGTGTGTCTTCTGGAAGAATGCTTAAGGTATAGTTACCTACAATATTACTACCATCAGTAGCCTTAGCTGTAATAGTTACGGTTTTACCAGCACCTGCAGATTTTGCAGTTACGACACCATTTTCGTCTACTGTTGCATATGCTTCATTGCTACTATACCAATTAAGCTTTTTGTTAGTAGCGTTGTTTGGTAATATTTGAGCTGTTAGCCCAACAGGATGATTAACCTTAATGCTTGAGTACAGTGAATTAATTGAAATTGATTGTATAAGAACACTTTCTGTCTCACATGGGGTATTTACAAAGAAACTCACAGATTCAGGAGTATTTTTACTATAAATACCTTCAAGACCATTTAGGAAAAAAGTATATTCAACGTAAATAGAATAAATATCATAGTCAGGAGAGAGTAAGAATTTCGGTAAAAAATTTACCTCTAAACTTATGATAGAATATTCCATTATATAATCCTTTTTTTCAATAGTATGGGTTTCCTTATAATTTTCAAAAGACATATTTGATATAGGATTATTTTCTAAATATGATTGAGCATCTATATAACGAGAGTATGATGTTACAGATAAATTTCCAACTTCTTTTAAAGGTTCGTTTACTCTTATCTTAATATTAAATTTATTAGGATTAGATGCTAACTCTAAATCATAAATTTCCCAGTATCCTTTATCTATAGATAATATATATGGTGATGGGTTATATTCACCATCATCATAATATAATGAAAGAATATCAGATTTTGATATTTTTGAATTATTATCATTAGATACTAAATTTTCTACCTTAAATTGGATAAATATAGTGTCATCGTATTTAGAAATTTCTTCCTGAATAATTGAATTATTAAAATCATTCCAAATATATTCATCAGGAATTTTATAATGGATTTTAGAAATTACTATATATTGCAATTTCTTACCTTCATTACTAAGTTCTTCAATTGTTTTATTATCATAAGTGATGTCAAATTGAGGAATTCCATCACTATCTTTGTATTTAAAGATAACCCAATCATTACTACACTGAACTAATTCCTTTTCAGCTGTTACTGTGGTACTTTCTGTAGTTTCATTACTATCTGCAGCATATGCTACAGAATAGTTACTAAAAAAGCTACTAAATGCTAAAACAATAGCTACTAAGACTGATAATGTCCGTTTTAAATTTTTTTCTTTCATAATGTTAAATTCCTTTCTTGTTGTTGTTATTTAGTTACAAAAAAATAAAAATAAAAGTGATTTTTTATTACCTCCTCTGCGTAAAATATTACAATTATATTATAACATCAATTCACATAACTGTCAATTTTTGTAAACCTAGTAATATATCAAATTTTTCATATAAATATTGCAATTTTCTACATTATGTAATAAAATAAAAAACATAAATTGATATTTTATAAATAAAGTAAAAAATATATATCATAAAATGTAGAAAACTTTTTTAGTTTAGGAGACCAAAAAAGACAAAAACCACAAAGGACAAGTAGTAAAATAAGCCTATAAAAAATTAAGAGGTGGTAAGGATGTTTCAAAATATAAATGAAGATACAATAGATATAAATAATGAGGATAAAAGAAACGATAATAATAGAGTAAATATATTTTCAAATGTATTTGCTAAAAATAATATAACTCTATATATCGTTTCATTTATGCTATCTTTGGTTGGGCTAGGTGGAGAATTTTCCATATTTAGTGTCAGCATATTAGGAGCATGTGTAGCTTCTTCTGTGCCAGTACTTGGAATTATTGTAGTATCATTGGTAGGAAACTTAATAAAATATGGAGTTGGAGGAGCATTAGGATACTTTTTAACAGCATTAGTAATGACAGCAACCCTGTTTATTTTTAAACCTATGTATAATGAACAAGAAAGAAACGAAAAGATTAAAATAGGTAAAAATGTATTTGTAGCAACATTTATAATACAAGCTATAAAATTAGCAATATCAGGATTTACAATATATGATATGTTTTCAGGAATAACAGTATCAATAATAGCACTTGTATTTTATAAGATATTTGTAAATTCAATAGTAGTAGTACAGGAATTCTATAAAAGAAAAGCATTTTCTATTGAGGAAATGATAGGAGCAAGTCTTCTACTTGCAATATCCGTAGGGGCTTTTGGAGATATAAGTATATTTGGATTTGGAATTAGAAATATTTTAAGTATTTTAATAGTTATGGTTCTAGGATGGAAAAATGGAATTTTAGTAGGAACAACTGTAGGAGTATCAATAGGAGTAACATTAGGAGTAATAACTGGAACTGAACCTATAATGATAGCTGCATATGCAATATCAGGAATGGTATCTGGGATATTAAATATGTTTGGTAAAATAGGAGTTATAATAGGATTTGCCTTAGGAAATGTAATACTTGCATATGTGTCAAATGGTTATACAATAGAACTGATACATTTTAAAGAAATATTAATAGCATCAATTGGATTATTGGCTGTACCAAAAACATTACATATTGAATTAGAAGAGTTTATTGGTAATTCTAAATTCTTACCAGTAGTACCAAGTAGGGCATTAAATAAAAGCAAAGAAATGGCAGAGAGTCTGAATAATGTGTCAGAAGCTATTCAAGAGATGGCAACTACATATAAAGCTGTAGAACCAATAACCTTTGAAGCAAATACACAAAGAAATGAAAACAAACAAATCTTTATTACAGAATTATTAAATAATTTGGAACCGTATAAAGAAAATATGCTATATGAAGATATTTCAGATACTGATGGCAAAATAATAGAAGAAATATTTGTAACATTATTGGACAAGCAAGAAATAGATAGACAAGATTTATTAGAGATATTTGCAAAATGTAATAGTTATATAGTAGGATTTGAGGATAAGGAAATAAGTAGATATTTGGAAGATAATATATCTCAAATGGTAAGAACTATTAATCTTTCATATAAAGTTAGTAAGTCAGATTTTATATGGAGAAGAAAAGTAGAAGAAAACAAAAAGAATATGGGCAAACAATTAAATGGTGTTTCAAAAGCAATACAAAAAATGGCAAAAGGTTTAGAGCAAGATATAAAAAATGAAGAATATTATGAGAAAGAAAAGGCAGAAATAACAGAAATTTTAAGACAAAAGGGAATTGATATTCAAGATATCTCAATGAAAAAAGAAAATAGATTTATTATAGAAATTTATTTAAATGAAATATTAGAAACTGCAAAAATAGAAGTAATCGAAAAAGTACTAACTAAAAGTTTAAGAGAAAATATAGTTTTAAATGAAGATGCAAGTATAGGAAAGAAATTGAATTTCTTATCAGATGACAAATATGTAATGGCAATAGGAGAAGGTGAGGCAACAAAAAGTAAGAGTGAAATTTCAGGAGATAGTATTCTAAATATAAGATTGAAAGATGGAAAATATTTAGTAGCTATAAGTGATGGAATGGGTACAGGAAAAGAAGCTAAAAAAAGTAGTTCACAAGCATTAAGAATGCTTGAGAATCTATTATTATCAGGATTTGATAAAAATATATCGTTAGACTTAATTAATACAGCATTAATGAATCAAAATACTGATATATTTGCAACTTTAGATATTGCAATAGTAGACTTGTATGTGGGAACGATAGAATTTATAAAAAGTGGAGCGTGCCCAACATATATAAAAAATAAAAAGAGTGTACAAATTATAAAATCAAATTCATTGCCAGCAGGAATAGTAAATGAAGCTAGTATACAAACATTTGATAGAGATATAGTTTCTGGAGATATTATGCTAATGTGTTCAGATGGTATTTTGGACTCAAATATTGAATACAAAAATAAAGAATTATGGATAAAATATATGTTAGAAGATATAGAGACAAATAATACTAAGAAAATAGCAGACTTAATTATAAATGAGGCAATTGATAACAATTATGGTGTGGCTAAAGATGACATGAGCATAATAGTCTGTAAATTTATGAAAAAAGGTTGATGTTTTTTAGAGTTGAGTAAAAGAATATTAGCTATAAATGATAAAGTTGTCAATAGGAACATTTTACAGTTCTCTTTGACAGCTTGTTTTATTTTTAAGATTCAAGACAATCTCAAAAATAGATATAAAAAGTATTATAAAATTTGAATAGTTTTACTGTAATGAGTGAGTTTTAAAAGATTAAATAAAACACTATATTAATATAGTGTTCGTTTAAGTATATAGAAGGCTTATTTAAGTATACAAAATTTTCCTATACTCTCAATTTTCTATATTCTCATATTTTCAAAATAGATGATTTTTAGGTTTTTATTTTCTTAACTTTTGTATTTCTTGCTTTGAAAGCTCAGTTGCTTTAATAATGATTTCAACTGGAATATTTTCTTGTAACATATTTTTAGCAATTCTTACTTTTTCATTTCTTTTCCCTTCAGCTCTTCCTTCAGCTCTTCCTTCAGCTCTTCCTTCAGCTCTTCCTTCAGCTCTTCCTTTAGCTCTGCCCTCAGCTCTACCCTCAGCCAAACCTTCTTTTCTTGCCTCTTGTTTAGCGTATTTCAATTCAGCTTTTTCATCTCTTATGGCCTTTTCTCTTAGAAATGCTAATCTTCTTTCTGCTTCTTCACCAGTTAAATATTCATATTCATCATTTGCCTTTTGAACTTCTTTATTTTCTTTCATAGCTTTTTTTACCTCCCCTTGGTTTTTCTGACATATAAATTGCATCCATTGTTCAAGTTTTGTTTTGCTGCCCTTGTTTTCTTTTAGAAATTTAGGTATTTGTATAAAATGCATTTCTAATTTTTGACTTAATATTTTGTTTTTAAAATCTCTTTTTAGTCTTGCTATTTCATGATAAGGACCTTCTTTAAAAAGTTCAAAATCTAATATGTTTATAGATATAGTTTTTTTAGTGGATTCGTATTCTTCTCCAGAGTTTAGACTATTATAATAGTTTCCAGACCAGTAATATAAATCTCTATCTATAAAATCTGTCTGGTTTCTTATCTGAATTTCAATATTTACTAATGTTTCATCGTCTAGTATTGCTAGTATATCTAGTCTGCCTAATTTATTAGATTCTAGTTGCTTTTCTAAACTTACTTCTGATTGGGCCTCTACTTTTTCTATTGGTATTTCTAAGATTCCTATTAAAAAATCTTTTAGTATACTTTCATTTCCTTTTTTAGAAAAGATTTTCTTGAATATGTAATCATTTGTAACTGGTATTTTTGTTGTTTTATTTTTCGTAATGTATCTTCCTTTCTATTTTACAAAAAAATTCATCAAAATTCAAGAACTTTTTAGTAAAATTTTATATTTACATTAATTTTGGATATTGTATTTAGAATTAAATAAATGATTGTGAATTATTTTAAATTAAAATTATTTAATAATAGTAACATATATTTTGGAGGTTACAATGCTTAGAATTAATAATATAAAAATTAGAAAAGATATGTCAAACCAAGAGGTTTTTAATCTTACAATATCAAAAAATAAAATAAAAAAAGAAGATATTATAAAATGGTATATTTCCAAAAAGTCAATTGATGCAAGAAAGAAAGATGATGTACATTATATCTACTCAATTGATTTGAAAGTAAAAGATGAAAAAAAATATAAAAAATTTGATAAAGTTAAAGAATTCAAAATGCCAAACATTAATATAACTTATTCTTCATCAAAACGTCCTATAATCGTTGGAGCTGGTCCTGCAGGTCTCTTTGCAGCCCTTACATTAGTGCAAAATGGTATTAAACCAATTATTATTGAACAAGGGCAATCTGTAGAAAAAAGAAAAAAAACAGTTGATACTTTTCTATCAAATGGTAAATTAAATCCCCTTTCTAATGTTCAATTTGGAGAAGGTGGAGCTGGAACTTTTTCTGATGGAAAATTAACAACTGGAATTAATAGCCCTTTTTGCCAAAAAGTTTTACAAGAATTTGTTAACTTTGGAGCACCTGAACAAATTATATATTTATCTAAACCACACATTGGTACAGATAATCTAATAAATATTATTAAAAATATGAGAGAATATATTATCTCAAAAGGAGGAACCTTTCTTTTTGATACTAAAGTTATAGACTTTAAAATTTCAAATGGAAAAATAAAATCTATATTTTATTTAAAACAAGACTTAAAAAACACTAATTTCAATTCTATTGAAGAGCTAAAAACAGATTTTGTTGTCTTAGCTATAGGTCATAGTTCCAGAGATACTTTCGAAAAACTTCATGAAAAGGGTATTTTTATGGAAAAGAAAAACTTTTCTGTTGGAGTTAGAATTGAACATCTACAAGAAGATATTAATAAAGCTCAATATGGAAATATAACTAAACTAAAACTTCCTCCTGCAGAATACAAATTAGCTTATCATTCTCCAAATGGTCGTTCTTGTTACACATTTTGTATGTGCCCTGGGGGAGTTGTTATGGCTTCTTCTAGTGATAAAAACACAATTGTCACAAATGGTATGAGTAATTTTCTAAGAAATGGTAAAAATGCAAATTCTGCTATTTTAGTAAATGTAGTTCCAGAAGATTTTAATAATAAATCGCCTTTAGCTGGAATTTATTTTCAAAAAAATTTAGAAGAAAAAGCTTTTATTTTAGGTGGTTCAAATTATCATGCTCCAATACAAAGGGTTGAGGATTTTTTACAAAACAAAAAATCAGAATTTATTGGGACTATAAAACCATCATATTTACCTGGAGTTACTCTATCAAATTTAAATGATATATTACCTAATTTTATATCAGATACTTTAAGAGAAGGAATTTGCTATTTTGACACAAAATTAACTGGTTTTGCAAATCCTGATAGTATTTTGACAGGGCTTGAAACAAGAAGCTCTTCTCCTGTTAAAATTATTAGAAATAAAGATTTAATCTCAAATATTTCTGGAATTTATCCTTGTGGTGAAGGAGCTGGATATGCTGGTGGAATTATGTCAGCCGCAGTTGATGGTATTAAATGTGCTATTGCTATTCTAGAAAGTTAAAAGAAGTTGCCAAAAAGGAACTTCCCTATTGGCAACCTCATCATTTTTTCATTTCAATAAATTCACTATATTCTGGAGACATTTTCCTTAATCTGTCTACTATTTCCACCAAATTTTCTATTAAATAATCCACATCTTCTTTTGTATTTTCTTCTCCAAATGTAGTTCTTAATGCTGAATACGCAAGTTCTTTAGATAATCCAATTGCTACTAATACATGAGACGGCAATGTTGATCCTGTAGAACACGCAGATCCGCTTGAAGCACATATTCCTTTTAAGTCTAAATTTAACAATATTGCTTCTCCTTCCACAAATCTAAATGAAAAATCACTATTGCCTGGTAACCTTTTTTCTCTCGCTCCATTTAATTTTGCATATGGTATTCTTTTCTCAATTTGAGAAATATAATAATCTCTTAAACTTGTTAAATGATTTATATGTTTAGACATATTTATTCTAGCCAACTCACAAGCTTTTCCTAATCCTACTATTCCTGCTACATTTTCAGTTCCTGCTCTTCTATCTCTTTCTTGATGACCTCCATCAAGAAACTTTTGGAATTTTATACCTGTTTTCACATATAATGCTCCTATTCCCTTCGGTCCATACAATTTATGACCAGATAAAGACAACATATCTATCCCCATTTTTTGTACATCAATTGGAACATTCCCACAAGCTTGAACTGCATCTGTATGAAATACTATATTATACATTTTAGCAATCTTTGCAATTTCCTGAATAGGCTGTATTGTTCCAATTTCGTTATTTGCAAACATAACACTTATTAAAATTGTCTTGTCTGTTATAGAATTTTTCAATTGTTCTAAATCTATAATTCCATCTTTATCAACATTTAAATATGTTATTCTAAATCCTTGTTTAGATAAAGTCTCACAAGTATTTAAAATTGCTGGATGCTCAATTTTTGTTGTAATAATATGATTTCCTTTTCCCTTATTTTCATATGCAATGCCTTTTAAAGCCGTATTATCACTTTCTGTACCACATGCAGTAAAATATATTTCATTTGGTTTACAATTTACCAATTCAGAAACTCTCTTTCTTGCTTGTTCTATAGCTCTTTTAGCTTCTCTCCCAATTCCATATATTGATGATGGATTACCATATTGTTCACAAAAATATGGTAACATTTCTTTTAACACTTCTTCTTTTACTCTAGTTGTAGCTGCATTATCAAAATATTTAATATCCATACTATTCTTCCCCTTTTTTAGTCTTTATATATATTATATTCACACTTCCTCATTATATTTACTTATTTTTATTAGTGTTAATTAATTATTTAAGAGCTTATTATCTCTTTTATTTTTTCTAGATTTTTAATTACAGCTTTATATCCATATTGATAACAACTATCTAATTTCTCTACATCTAATAATCCTGTTTTATCAGTGGCAATTGTTAAAATATAATCACTTTTTTCTAAACTTTCTTCTGATATTTTATTTCCCATAATATCAATTGTTCTCATTGCAATATCCATTATATTACTATTTTTATCTATATCATCTGCCTTAAAATTAATAGCAATTACTTTGTCAGCTCCTTGTTTTTTTACTTCTATGACTGGTATATTATCTAAAACTCCTCCATCTAAAAATTTATGTTCTCTAAACTCACATGGACAAAAGACAGCAGGAAAACTACTGCTTGCTCTTACAGCTTTACCAATAGAAATATCTGTTATATATTGTGATTCATCTTTTGTATTAATTGGAATCTTATTTGTAAAAACATATTCCTTAGAATTTCCCACGTCAACAGCTGGAATAACTAATGGTATACCATTTATATCACTAATTTTTCTTATTCCTTTTTTTAAAGCTAATTGATTATATGCTTGTTCTATACTCTCTCCTGTTTTTAATCCAGAAAATACTACTTTTTTATTCATCATAAAATTACCAATCCCAGATATTATTGGAGCAGAATTTATTTGAGCAATATCTTTTGCATACTTTTTAAATAATATATAGATATAATAAGGAGAATATCCCAAAGCATATAATGAAGCAATTAAACTCCCAGAACTTGTACCTCCTATTACATCTACATTTATCCCATTATCTTCTAAAGCTTTTAATGCTCCTGCATGAGCAATTCCTCTTATCCCCCCTCCAGATAATGCTACTCCTAATTTCAATTTTTCACCTTCTTATAACCTTTTTTTATATTATTTACTTCTTTATATGAATCTAAACAAAAAAAGTTACAAAAATACACTTTAATATTAAACTTTTTGTCTAATACTAAAGCGTATTCTCTAAACTTTATCTATTTTGCATCTGTATAATAAAATTCACCAAATCCATATTTTACTTGATAATATTTACCAATAAAATCAGGTTCTAATTCCTCTTTCAATTCATAAATTGGTTCAACTACTTCTTGACCTTGTTCATTAATAGCTCCCCATTTCCCATCTTTTTTTATTGCTGCAAATCCATATTCATTAAATTCTGTTACTTTATCATATTTATAGTTTACTATTATATTACCTTCTTTATCAACAAATCCCCATTTGTTATCTTGAATTTTAGAAAATAATTTATTATTTGAATATATATCTGTATTTTTTAACTCTTTACCATCTTTATTAAAATATCTAGTTTCTGTCTCATTATATATTCTTATATAATCTCCTTTTGTTTCTACAGTTGCATTTACCATCTCACAAATATTCTTCATATCTTTATCATATAATTTAATTGTATTTGATAAGTTTTCTATAAATTGTGTTACAGAAGTTCCATAAATCTTTTGGATAGAATCATATTTTATTTCTACTTTCGTATTTTCTTTATTATCAATTATTCCAAGTTTTCCATTATCGCTACTTACTATAAAATAATCATCAAATAAATACTCTATATAATTATAATTTTCCTTAATTATCTGTTTTCCGTCACTTCCAATCACTCCATACTTAGTTCCATTTTGACTATTAATTCTAATTCTATATTTATCATTACTTGTATTCAATATAGCAATACTTGTATCTATATTTGCTTCTGTTCCATTATTATTATATACTGTTATTCCTTGATTGTTTTGAGCATATAAATATATACCAGTTATATCAATTTGATCATATTCTACAGGAACAATTAATTTTCCTTCTAAATTTGAAATTCCATATTTCTTACTTTTTTCAACTACTAAAACATGATTTGTAGAATCATATCTAATAGATTGATATTCATTTGGTATTAAATCTTTCTTATTTTTTATTACACCATATTGTCCATTTTTTGCACCTATTAAATATACATTATCATTATCTTCTATATCATCAATTCTTGATAATTCATTATATTGTGTTTCTAATATAACTTTCCCTTTATTATTAATATATCCGTAACGATATCCTTCCTGCGTCTTATTTAAAACTATATATCCTGCATATTTATATTGATTTTCATCTGTGTAATATCCGTCAACTGAAATTTGATTATACTCAATATTTACTATTATCTTTCCTTTAATATTAATAACACCATATTTATCATTTTGTTTTATTAATAATTCTCCCTCTTTATATGATAAACTATCAATTTCATCATATATAGGTTTAGTAATTTGTTTTCCTAAAAAATCTATTAAACCATACTTACCATTTTCATAATACTTTAAAACACTTTTTTCATACATTAAATCGCTTGCAACATTTCTTAATCTAATTGCTTCTACCTTTTCATACTGTGTTAAAATTTCTTCTTTTCTTTCGTTTATTACCTTTACTTCATCGTTTTTATAACAAACAAAAACCGCATTTTCTGGATTAGGTATCTCTACTTTATCATATTCCGGATTAATAATAATATTTCCCTTTTTATCAACTACTCCGGCTTAAATTATTTTGTTTTAATATGAAATAATTATATTGTTTTACCTCTGCTATTTCATAATTTTTTCCATTTTCTGAAACAAACTTATATATAGCAAATAATGATATTATAATTAAAATTAATGCAACTACTACTATTCCTATAATATATCTTTTTTTCATATATCTAGTCCTTCTTTCTATCTTATTCTACTTCTGTATCTTCCACATTATTTTTACATGCTTTTACTTTTAATATTCTTTTGTCTTCTGATTCCTCAATTTTATATGTCACTTTTTGAGTATCAATAATAGGTGTTTCTTCATCTTCTGGAATTCTTCCTAACTCATCTTGTAAAAATCCTGATAAAGTATCATAATCTCCTTCTGGAATTCCTGCATCAAGTAGCTTATTAACATCAGAAACAGTCATACTCCCACTTAATATATATGTGTTTGGATCTATCTCTTCAAATTCTTTTTCTTCTTTATCATATTCATCATAGATATCTCCGACTAATTCTTCTATAATATCTTCCATTGTAATTAAACCTGCTGTTCCACCATATTCATCAACTATAATAGCAATTTGTTTCTTATTTTTTTGTAATTCTTTAAACACTTCATTTATTAATCGATTTTGAGATACAAAATATGCATCTTTAATTACATTTTTCACTTTAAATGTCTTTTTATTAATATTCTTTAATACATCTTTTACATATAAAATACCTTTTATTTCATCTATTGTCTCATCATATACAGGTATCCTACTATATCTATATTCTTCTTTTGTAAGTTCATCCATTAACTCTTCTTTACTTATATTAATATCAATTCCAAAAATATCTTTTCTATGTCTCATAATCTCTGATACAGTAATATCATTAAATTCAAATACATTATTTATTAATTCTTTTTCCTCTTCTTTTATTGTTCCCTTTTCTTCTCCTTGGTCAATCATCATTTTTATTTCTTCTTCTGTTACTGTTTCTTCTTCATTCTCTCCAACTCCAAATATTTTTGATATCCCATTAGTTACAGCTGTTAACAATTTTACAAATGGTGATGTTACTACTGCTATACTTCTTATTATACCTATTGTTGCAAAAGCTATTTTCTCATAATTTTTCATAGCAATTCTTTTTGGTACTAATTCCCCAAAAACTAATGTAAAGAATGATAATATAATAGTAATTAGTATAATAGATATACTTTTCCATAGTCCTAAACTAATAACTGGAATTAATTCATATAACATTGGTGCTATTTTTTCTGCAAAAGCATCAGATGCAAATGCACTAGATAAAAAACCAGCTAATGTAATACCAATTTGTATTGTTGCTAAAAACTTGCTTGGCGCTTTTAACATTTTTTCTATTTGTTTTGCCTTTTTATTCCCTTCTTTTGCTTGTCTTTCTATTTTCGCATCATTTAATGATATAAATGCAATTTCAGACGCAGCAAAAAATGCATTTAAACCTATTAATATAACTAGAACAGCTAATTGTGAAAACATTTATTACCTACTCCTTTTTTCTTTTATAATATTGTACTCATTATAACCGTTTTTTATTTTTTTTTCAATAAAATTATACTATTTTATAAAATCAATTTTTTCTTCCAAAACCATAAAAATATTAATATTTAAAATCTCAAAAATGGAAATAAAATTATTTATTTCCATTTTTATTGTAATCTTTACATTCCTGTTACTGGTAGCTTCTTCATCTTCTTACTTGATGTAGATAATTTATTCTTCCTTATTTCTATTTGTGGTTTTTCTTCTTTCTTATTATTAACTGTAACTGTCATTTGTTCATTTAATTCTATATCAATTTTAACTAACTCTTCATACTTTTGATAACCATCAATTGAATTTACCTCTTTTAAAAAATATGTTCCTGGTATTAAATTTTCTACTATAATTTTTCCTTCTTCATTAGTCTTTAGTTCTCTATATATGCTTTGCTTATTTTCATCTAGCAATTCAAACTCTACGTTTTTTAATTTTTCCTTTGTTTCTTCATCTTGTTTTAATATAATTATTTTTGTTTCATTTTTATTATATTCATCATTAATATATCCACTTCCATCCTCATATGTATCAGCTGTTAATGCATAATCTTGATGTATACTATCTGGTGCCACTCCATATAATATCGGTTTAGTTTTTATCTTTGATTCAACTTCTAATTTAAAATCTCCCTTTTCAGTCATATTCTTAATTGGAACTAGCACTTTAAACTTTTCATTTGGTGAAAATTCTTGTTTTTCTATATTATTCTCATCAGTTATCTTAATTCCTCCAATATCTTGTCCATTATCCCTAGTTAGTTTTATTTTATAATTCTGAATTATTGTTCCTGCGCTAACACTATAAGTTCTAGACACATAATTTTTATCTAAATTATCTTGTTTCCATTTTTCAACGTTTTTATTTATTTTTATAGTACTTGATATCTTTGTCTCATTTGAATTTTGTGCATTATTTATAATTTTATACATAGCATTTAAAGTTCTTTTACCCGCTTCTCCAATTGCCTCATAGTCTGCTAAATTATTACCATGTATATAACAATAAACTGATTGTTTTGTAGCTAAAAACGCTTCTTCCTTATTCGCAACTCCTAATTCTCCAATTGTTTTATATGGATAACCATTAATAATTACCTTCCATAATCCTACATCTCTTATTGCATCTTGGACAGATACAGTATAACCTTCGCCTTCAGCTCCAGCCTTAGTTTTATCTAAACAATATGCCGGATAATGTTCATCACCATTTACATATTCTACATAATTTGATTTTACAACTATTCCTCTATACTTTAATAATTGTCCACAATCTCCTATTGGATGAACATTAGCTGCATTTATATTAGCAGCATATACTGAGTTTAAAAAACCTAAACTATTAAATATTAAAACTCCCAATATAATAAGTATTTTCTTTATTACACTTTTTAAATTCTTCAAATTATCATTCTTCCTTTCTTATTTTTCTATTCCTTGTATACATCTTCTGTATTCTGGTTCATTCTCTACACATGTTATAAGTGTAATTGTATTCTCTTCTGTATTTTCTAAACAACTCAAGTCAGTATCTTTAATAATATAATGTTTATTTACTATATACTCTTTTATATCCTCCTTATAAGTATATAAAATCTCATCTCCTTCCTTTAACTTCCTTAAATCATGGAAATAATTATTTTCATATCCTCTGTTGTGAGCCGCTAATGCGACATTTCCTATTAATCTTGAACTCTCTTCAAAATGCCCAATAAATTTATCCATAATCTCTTTTGTAGTTCCTTCTGAAATCTGAGCTTTTAATTTTATATTTGGAATTTCTAGACACCAATCATAATTCTCTTTTTCAACACTATCTGAATTAATTTGTATATTTTCAGGCTTTTGTGTATCTTGATTTTGTTGCGTATTTTGCATATCTTTTATAGATTGATCAACACTAAAACCTGCTCTAAAACTAGTATATCTAGTTATCTGATTAAAATTTGAATAAAAAAGATTTAAAATAAAAAATATAATCACAGAAATAATAAAGCTAGTAATATTTATACATCTAGTAGTATATTTAAACATTTATAAAAAATATCTACCTCCCTCTTAAAAAAGCTGTTTTAATTCCTTCACTGAATTCATAGAATCTAATTTTTTCGAAAAAATATTTTGAAATTAATTTAAAACTTTTAGAAAGTTAACTTCTTAAATACTATAATAATACATTTTCCTCCATTTGTAAAGAACTTTTCATCGCAAAATTCGACATTCCCATTTTGGGGTCGGGTCTTAAAATGAGAATTTGAAGATTTTTACAACAATTCTATTGCAATGATATTGCTATTTTTACAATAGTGTGTTAATCTTTTTATAATTCTATAGAAAGGAGGTTATTATGCCCAGGAAAATACTACAAAATATAAACACTGATTTTTTTCATGTTATTGTACAAGGGATTAACAAAGAATATATTTTTAATCAAGAAGTTTTTATGAATAAATATCTAAAATTAATTTATGAATATTTAAATAAATTTAATATAAATCTAATTTCCTATTGCATTATGGGTAATCATACTCATATGTTAATTGAATGTAAAAAAAATGAAAATCTTTCATCTTTTATGAAAATTATAAATCAAAAATTCGCACAATATTATAATTATAAAAAAGATAGAGTTGGCACTGTGTTTAGAGACCGTTTCTTATATGAACCTATTTATAATCAAACCTATCTATTAAATTGTTTCGTTTATATTCACAATAATCCTAAAAAAGCAAATATTGTCGCAAACCACTCTGATTACAAATATTCTAGTTATAATGATTACATTAATAAAACAGGTGTTGCTAGTTCTAATAATATTAATCTATTATTTAATACCAAAAATTACCTATCTTTTTTTAAGGAGCTTCATTCAAGAGGAACATATGCTCTAGATATTGATATTACTCCATCTGAAATACTAAATCTAAAAATCAAAGAATTCGAATCACAAAATTTCACTAATTTGAAAAGTATTCTACAAAATCCAAATCAAATTGCAAATTTAATAATTTACCTAAAATCTTCTTATTCCCCTTTAAAATTATCTGATATAGATATATCAAAAGAATTAAATCTAAGTGTAAATCAAATACGATATCTTTTAAAAAAAGGAAATATATAACCTTATTACATATTTCCTTATCAAAATTCCCACTTTAAGACCCGACCCCAAAATGGGAATCTTAAAGTGGGAAGCTCAAAATCGGAATTATATTTTTAGGTCTAATTCAAAATAGAATTCTACTCCATTTTCTTTGTTTACAACTCCATAGTTATTTTCGTAGTTGCTCATTATAGCTTTTACAAATGAAAGTCCTATTCCTGTTCCTCCGTTTTCTCTATTTCTTGATTCATCTACTTTATAAAATCTATTCCATATACGTGCAATATTTTCTTCTTTTATTTTATCTCCTGTATTAAAAATTTTTATCCTTACTTTATTTTTATCTATGTTCACTATATTTTCTATTTTTATTATTTTTTGACCATTAACTTCTTTTACATGTTTTATTGCGTTTGTTATATAGTTTGTGATTACTTGTTCTATGTAAAAATCGTCTGCATATACATTTATTTCTTCGGTCTGATTAAATTTAATTTCTATTTTTTCTTCTTCTAGTATTACTTTTGATTTTCTTATTACTTCTTTTTCTAATTCTACTATATTAAATTTTGTATCATTAAATTCTCTTTTTCCATATTCTAGTTTCATAAGCTCTAATAGTTGTTTTACTAGTTTATCCATTTTATTTGTTTCATCTAATATTACCTCTGCATAAAATCTTCTGCTTTCTTTATCTGAATTAACATTTTCTAATAATCCTTCACTATATCCTTGTATTAAGGCTATTGGAGTTTTTAATTCATGTGATACATCTGATATAAAGCTTTTTCTCATTTCATCAATTTTTGATTTTTCTTCTATATCTTTTTCCAGTTCTATATTAGTATTTCTTAATTGTTTTATTGTTTTCTCTAATTTATCTGACATAATGTTAATACTTTTTCCCAAATTATTAATTTCATCATCTGCATTTGTAATTTTATATTTATGACTAAAATCTAGATGGGACATATTTTTTGCAATGTCATTTAGTTCTAAAATCGGATCTGTAAATTTCCTAGATACATATGAAACAATAACTGCGGCTATTAAAATTGTGATACCAGCCATTAAGTATAGGAAGTTATTTGAAATTTTAACACTTTCTTCTATTGTTGTAATTGGTATACGAATATATAATAAGTATCCATTATCTAATTTCGCAGATAATACTACAAATGTAACACCAATTTTATTATCTTTCATTTTCTTTATTGTAAATGTATTTCCTTTTTCTATTACTTTTCCTTCGTCTGTATAAAACCTGCTGCTTAATTCATTCATTTGTCCTAAAGTAGAAAAAAAATCTCTATTGGATGTATACACATTTACATTTTGTTCGTTTTTGACTACTATATCAAAGTTATTTTTTATTGCTATTCTTTCTAATTGATATTCTATATCAACATCTTGCATACTATTATAATAATTATTTACTACTTTATACACTGATCTTAAAGCTTTTGTTTTACTATATAAATAAAATTGTCCAAATACAAAATTATTTACTAATATTAAAAATATTATAATTAACAATATTACTAAAGACAATGTTATAAAAAGCTTTACTCTAACAGATTTTAAAGCATTTCTTATTTTATTCATTTATACTTTTTCTCCTCTTATTTTACTTCAAACTTGTATCCTATACCTCTTACTGTTTTTATGTACTTTCCTTTTTTTCCTAGTTTATGTCTTATTTTTTTCACATGACTATCTATTGTTCTTGAATCTCCATAATAATCATAATTCCATACATTATTTAAAATCTTATCTCTTGATAAAGCAATATTTTCATTTTCTACCAAATAAGTTAATAGTTCATACTCTCTTAAACTAAGTTCAATTGTCTTTCCATCTACTTTTACTGTTCTACCATCTTTATCTATTTCTACTCCAGCATAATTTCTTATTTCTGTTGTATCTTTAGTTGTTCTCTTCAAAATTGCTTCTACTCTAGCTACTAATATTTTCGGACTAAATGGTTTTGAAATATATTCATCTACTCCAAGTTCAAATCCAAATAATTCATCTTGTTCTTCCCCTCTTGCTGTTAACATTATTATTGGAATTTTTGACTCTTGTCTAATTTGTCTTAACACAGACCATCCATCTAACTTTGGCATCATAACATCTAATAATATAAGGCTAATTTTATTTTTATTTTTTTCAAACATTTCTATTGCTTGCTCACCATCTTCAGCTTCCAAAATGCTATATCCTTTTGCTGTCAAAAAGTCTTTTATCAATTTTCTCATCCTTGCCTCATCATCTACTATTAGAATACAATTATTAACCATTTTTATCACTCCTACAAATTTCTTTTATTATACATTATAACTAGTAATTATGTCTATATTGTGAATTAGAAAAATAAAAAATGCCGATATTATCTACCAACATTTTTATATTATACTATTATGAATTTTTTACATACACAGTTTTAGTGTCATAAACTAATTCAATATTTTCTTCTCTTAATATTTTCATTATTTTATAATTTATATTCTCTCTTTCAGTTATATAACTTGTATAATCTACTGAATCAGTATAACTACATATTAATATGTTTATTCCATTGTCTGCTATAGTATCAAATTTTACAATAATAGAATCATCTAAGATTCCCTCTTTTTCTTGCAACATTTCTTGTATTTTTAATTTAAATCTTTCTAGTTTTTCTAATGGTGTATCTATTTGAATACATAAATTTGTTTTATATCTTCTTTTTTCCATTTTGCTCCAATTGATAATTGAAGAATTAGAGATTATAGAATTTGGTATATTGACTAATGAGTTTTCAAAAGTTCTAATTCTAGTACTTCTAAAAGTTATATCTTCTACAGTTCCTTCAAAAGGTGGCATTTCAATCCAATCTCCAACAACAAATGGCTTATCCAAAAAGATTACTAATCCTCCAAATAAATTTTTTGCTGTATCTTGTGCAGCAAGTGTTACAATAACACCACCAATTCCAAGTCCTGCTACTAGTCCATTTAGATTAAACCCAAGTTCTGTTACAACTATAAATCCAGCAATTATATATATAATTGCTCTTATAATTTTTAGCATAAAGTCAAACATAGAATCTTCTACATCTTTATTAGTTCTATCTTTCATTTTTTTAACTAAAGATGACTTAGGAGTAAAGCTTTCTGCTATCCCTTTAGCAAATGCTAATGTACTTACTATTTTAAAGATTTTAGTTACTACATCCATTATCTCCTTACTTAAATTCAATGGTGTTTGTAAAAATAATATTGCTAAATAAAATCCTAAAATTATGAAAAATACTCTTAATGGATTATAAAAAGCACTTTCTTTTATTTTCTTCTTATTTCTTGATTTGATTTTAAACATTCTAATAATTATATATGAAATACCAGAGCTAAAAATTCTAAAGAATATAATTATTCCTATAGCAATCCATATATCAATTATTTGTGCTGTTGTAATATTTTCAATAAAATCAATAATTTGATTCATTTTCTTCCTCCGTTTTTTATTATCCCATATAATCTCTCAATTTTTTACTTCTGCTTGGATGTCTTAATTTTCTTAAGGCTTTTGCTTCAATTTGTCTTATTCTTTCACGAGTTACTTCAAATTCTCTTCCAACTTCTTCTAATGTTCTTGCTTTACCATCCTCTAGTCCAAATCTTAATTTCAAAACTTTAGCTTCTCTTGGAGTTAATGTATTCATAACCTCTTCTAGCTGTTCCTTTAATAATGTATAGGCTGCTGAATCATGTGGTGCAGGGCTATCATCATCTTGAATAAAATCACCTAAATGGCTATCATCCTCTTCTCCTATAGGTGTTTCTAAAGATACTGGATCTTGTGCTATTTTTTGTATTTCCATTACTTTTTCAACAGGAATTTCCATTTCTGCTGCAATTTCTTCAGGGCTTGGCTCTCTACCTAATTGTTGTAAAAGATGTCTTGATGTTCTTATCAATTTATTAATTGTTTCTACCATATGAACTGGAATTCTAATAGTTCTTGCTTGGTCTGCAATTGCTCTTGTTATTGCTTGTCTTATCCACCATGTTGCATACGTACTAAATTTAAATCCTTTTGTATAGTCAAATTTCTCTACAGCTTTTATTAGTCCCATATTTCCTTCTTGAATTAAATCCAAGAATAACATGCCTCTTCCTACATATTTTTTAGCAATACTTACAACTAATCTCAAGTTTGATTCAGCTAATTGTTTTTTTGCTTCTTCATCTCCATCTAATATTTTTTTAGCTAAATCTAACTCTTGTTCAAATGTTAAAAGTGGTATTCTTCCTATTTCTCTTAGATACATTCTTACTGGATCATCTACATTTATACCTTCATATGTAGTTTCTGTAATTTCATCTAATTTTAAGTCTTCAACTTCTTTTAAATCTTCTATATCTGGTTCTTCATCCTCTATATCATCAGTTAATAAATCCACACCTAATTCTTCAAAAGCATCAAATACTTTATCAATTTGTTCTGGGTTCACATCATCTAATTCTGCTGCTAAGTCACCATATGTTATTTGTCCTTTTTCTTTTGCTTTCTTTAATATACTATTAACTTTTTCTGATTTTAATTTGTCGCCTTCTTCAATTTCTTCCTGAGTTTTATTATTTTCTTCTTTTTCGGCTTTTTTCTTTTCTGCCTTCTTCTTTGTTGCTCTTCTTGCCTTTTCCATTTTTTCATTTTTTACTTCTTCATTTTCTATATTTTCTGTCACTTTACTACTTTTCTTTTTCTCTTTTATTTCTTCCACTTTTTCGACATCTTCTTTTTTCTTTGCCATTATATATCTCATTCCTTCCCAATTTTTTTATTTTAAACTTAAAAATATTACTTAATCTTTGCCAATCTTATAATAATTTCACTTAGTTCTTTTCCCAATTCTCTTTTCTGATTTTCATCTATATTAGTCTCAATTAATTCTACGATTTCAAACTTTCTTTGAGTTAGTTTGTCTTTTTCATAAGATTGCATAATATCATCAATTGCTTTTTCAACATCTTCAATTCCATAATCCTCTGCTAAAATCGCAGTTATGTGATTTTGTTCTTCCTCTACTAAATTATCCAATATTCCATTTATATTACTATTTCCTTTTTCAAATTCTTCATACAGCTTTTTTGCAATTTGTTGATTTAATTCATCTTTAAAGTCTTTAATTTCTATGTTTTGTTTTATAATTTGAAAAATATTTAGGTCTCCCATTAACAAAATAGATAATACTGTATTTTCTCTCTTTTTAATCGCTTTAGATACTTCTACTTTTTCTATCTTTTGATATTGTACTACTGGTTTTGATTTTTCTAAAACCTTTTCTCCTTTTGCTCCTACATATGTCAGTTTATTAACTTCTGCATATATAGCCTCTTTTGAAATTTCATATTCTTTTGAGATTTTTTCTATATAAACTTCTCTTTCAATAGTATTATCAACTTTAGATATTAATTTCGCTATTTCATTTAAAAATTTTATTTTATCATTAGTATTATTTAAATCTAAATTTCGCTTCAACACTTTTACCTTAAACTCTATTACAGAAAGTGCTTTGTCTATAAGATTTTTAAATCTTGCATTTCCATATTTTATAATATATTCATCAGGGTCTTTTGCACCTTCCATTTGTAAAATTCTTAAGTCACATCCCATATTTTGCAATATATCTAAAGCTCTCATCTTTGCAGTAAGTCCTGCTTCATCTGAATCAAAACTTAAGATTATTTGTTCTGAATTTTTTCTAAGTAACCATCCTTGTTGCTGTGTTAATGCTGTTCCGAAGTGGTGCTACTACATTAGTTATTCCTCTTTGATGAAGAGATATTACATCCATATATCCTTCTACTATTAGTATTCTTTTTCTTATATCTCCTTTTTTAGCAACATTTAGACCAAATAAATTTCTTCCTTTACTATATACAACATTTTCAGGAGAATTAATATATTTTGGCTTTGAATCATCTAAAACTCTTCCCCCAAAAGCTATTACTCTTCCTCTAACATCACATATCGGAAACATTAGCCTATTTCTATATCTGTCTATATATCTACCATTGTCATTTTTATTTACTAAACCTGACTCTAAAATCTCTAAATCTGCAAATCCTTGAGCTTTCAATTCTTTATACAATTCATCAAATTTTCCTGAAAAGCCAATTTGGAAAGACTTTAATGTTTCATTCGTTAATTTTCTTTGTTTTATATATTCTTGTGCAATTTTTGATTCTGGCTTGTACAAATTTTCGTGATAATATTTTGCTGCAAATTCGTTTACTTTAAATACTTTTGCTTTTAATTCTTCTTTTGCTGAATCTGCATTATTTTCTAATGTTGGTAATTGTATATTTGATCTTTCTGCCAACGTTTGAACTGCTTCTACAAAGCTAATTCCCTCTATCTTAGTTAAAAATGTAAATACATTTCCTCCTACTCCACATCCAAAACAGTGAAATATTTGTTTATCTGGTGAAACTGAAAAAGAGGGCGATTTTTCATTATGAAATGGACATAAACCAAAAAAGTTTCTTCCACTTCTTTTTAAACGAACATATTGTGAAATTATATCTACTATATCATTTGTTTGTCTTACTTCATCGATGATTTCATCACTATATCGTGGCATCTCTTCCTCACTTTCTTTCAATTTTTTTCAAATAAATATACGTACTTATATTATTCGACGTATTTTACATAAATCCTTCCTTTTAATTCAAAAAAATGCCAAAAAGTAATATACTTTTTTGACATTTTTCAAAATTATTGTAGTTAAACTATAACATAGCAAAAAAAGTTAGGTCTCACTTATTATATTCCTGTATATCCCCATACTATTTCTACATTTGGACAATTGAGCAACCAACTGGCATTCCATCCTTCTGGTACTTCATCTTCTTGTATTTCGCAATATACCTTCTTTAAATTAGGGCAATTTCCTATAGCTGCCCCTGACATTGTCTCAACAGATGCAGGTATATAAACTTCTTCTACATTAGGACAATCCCATATAACACAAGATCCTAACTTTTCAACTTTATTAGGAATTTTCAATTCATAAAATCCACTATTAATAAAATTATTTCCAGCTAGTTCAGTTAAATTTTTAGGTAATTTTATTTCCATTAATTTAGAACAGTATGATAATACCATACTATCAAGTTTAGTAACTCCATCAGGTATTATAATACTTAATATATTAGTATTATCAAAAGCAAAATAACCTATTGATGTAACAGTATTTGGAATTATAACCTTTACTAAATTATTACACCTAGAGAACGTTGAGTCGTTAATAGCTGTAATTCCTTTAGACATAACTACTTTTGTTATATTACTTTTATTATCTCCAAATATATTTCCTGATTTTCCAACTGTTGTTATTTTTTCATCCCCTATTTTAGATGGTATAACAACTTCTGTTAAACTCCCATTATATGCTGTTATTGCTCCATTTCCATCAGTTGCCCAATCAGAAAAATCTTCATCAGTACTAGATATTTCATATGCTTCTACTTGTTGTGTTTGTATATAAGTATCATTCATATCTAATTTTCCTTCTTCTTTAAGTTCACTCTTTCTATTTTCCTCCTTTGCAGTATTTGCTTGTTTTAATATTCCATTTTCTCCTGTTAGCATTGAAATTGACACACCTGCTAATATTAAAAGTACAATAATTGTTATTACTAATGCGATTAATGTTATACCTTTGTTAGTTTCTCTGTTTTTCTTCATTTAAATATTCCTCCTTTAATTTTCTTTAGGTATTAAAATGCAAAAAAAGCAAAACTAACAGCCTATATTTTTATAGGTTGCTAATTTTGCTTTTATATTTTTGATTTTCTTCTTTTTTCTTTCCTTTAAACTATAGCTCTCTCTACAGTCTCAAGGTTTATAGCCTCATTTATCTTTTGCACTTTAAATACCTCTTTTTTTACTTTTTACTTTTTTTATTTTACACTATTAGTTAGAATTTATCAATACTTTTTTATATTAAATTTTATCACAATATCGACATAATATTAAATGTATAATTTTCTTGTGTTTTATGTAATCACTATTTCATATCATATAATTACTTTTTGAAAACTCATCTATTTAATAGCATCATCTTATTATCTATTTTATTTATCATTTTTGCACAATTAATCCATTCCTTAGAATCTTTTTTGTCAATATCTCCTTCAGGCTTATATTTCATTTTATGTTCTAAATTCGCCCAAAAATCCATAGCTACAGTTCTTATTTGTATCTCAGTTTTAACATAAATAATATTTTGCGACAAAGTAACTGGAACCTCTACTATTAAATGATAACTTGAATAACCACTTTTTTTAGGATGTGTAATATAATCTTTTTGTTTCAAAATATTTATACCTGGTATTTTTTGTATCAAATCTCTTATTGAAAATATATCTTTTTTTAGTAAGCATACTATACGTATTCCAGCAATATCATTTATATGTTCTATCATTTCTTTATATGTTAAGTCATATCCTTTAAGTTCCATCTTTTTTATAATACTTTTTGGATTCTTTATTCTTGTATTGATATAATCAATCAATTCATAATTATATAAAAACTTAAACTCACTTTTAAATATTTCTAATTTTGTTTCTAATTCTTTTATAGCCATAGAATAAATAAACATTAATTTTTTAAAAGTATCCTCACCTTCTTTGATTTTTTTATTATACTCTAAAAAGTTCTCCATTTTTATCAAATCTGTCTTTACTTGTTTTTTATTATTCATTTTTTCACTCCCTGATATCTTAAAAGATGTTTATAATTTTATATTTATATTATATTCATATACTATATGGATATTGTTTCCAATTTATATTTTATTTGTGTTTTTTAAGTGAATTTATTTACGAAAAAATCGAGCTTACTTTATATAGTTAAAGTATATTTAATAATTCTTATTCTTTTATTTACAT
>CAQRYF010000005.1 GCA_948875265.1 uncultured Clostridia bacterium | reverse complement strand
GCATCACATTAACAGTATCATATTCAGGTTGTCTTCTAATATCTAAAATCTTTTGTTTTAAAGCAATATCTAATGTTTTTTTAGGTTGTCTACCACAATTTCCATGTAACATGGATGAAACGCCATATTCTTTATACCTCGCTTTCAATTTTTTTACATAGCGTTCGGAGAAACCTAATCGGTTAGCTGCTTGTTTAACAGTCATATTACCATCTACACAACATTTTATGATATGAGCTTTTAATTCTTCTTTTTTATTCATTAAATATCTCACCTCCATATTATTTCCAAAACAGGGGTGAACTTTTCATCAGATATTCTCTTAGGGTGATTTTATCATAAGTTAATCACAATTTGTTTATGTTAGCCTTGACAAACAAATATCTATATATTATAATGTTAACCATAGTTAACAAAAGGAGAGAAAAGTATGATATCAAAGTCGTTAGAAGAATATTTAAAAACGATGTATGTATTAAAAAAACAAAATGGAAATGTACGAGTTACAGATGTTGCAAAAAATATGAACTGTACAAAACCAAGTGTAAATAAAGCATTATATAGTTTAAAAGATAAAGGATTAGTAAAGTATGAATCATATGGAACAATCGAGCTTACAACAGAAGGTGAAAGTATAGCTAAAAAAATATTGGAAGCTTATGATATAGTTTACTTATTTCTAAAAGATGTTCTTAATTTAGAATCAAAAGAAGCAGAAAAAGAAGCAGAAAATATAAAATCAGTAATAACAGATGACACAGTAAATAAATTAGCTAAATATGTTCACAAGGTTTTAGATTTGAATGATTTAGATTGTGATTATGATATCAATAAAGAAAAATGTAGATGTTGTGTAAGAAGAACATCAAGAAAGCAAATAGATAATTAGTTTGATGATATATAGAAAGGAAATAATTATGAGTAATAAATTATTGGAAATAAAAGATTTGTATGTAAATGCAGAAGATAAAGAAATATTAAAAGGAATAAATTTAAATATAAATAAAGGAGAAATTCATGTAATAATGGGACCAAATGGTTCAGGAAAAACAACAACAGCAAATGCAATACTAAATAATCCAATTTATAATAAAGTAAAAGGTAATATAGAATTTGATGGAGAAAATATAAACAACTTAAAAACAGATGAAATTGCAAGAAAAGGAGTATTTATGTCATTTCAATTACCAGAAGAGATACCAGGAGTTTCAGTTACAAATTTTTTAAAATATGCAAAAAATAAAACAACTGGAAAACCTGTAAAAATATTTCAATTTAAGGATGAACTAAAAAAATATATGGAAGAATTAAACATGAATCCTAAAAATATGGAAAGAAGTTTAAATGTTGGATTTTCAGGAGGAGAAAAAAAGAAAAATGAAATTCTTCAAATGCTTGTGTTAAATCCAAAACTTGCAATTCTAGATGAAACAGATTCAGGACTTGATGTTGATGCAATTAAAACAGTTTCTAAAGGTATTGAAATGTTTAAGAATGAAAATAATGCAGTACTTATTATTACTCATAATACTAAAATCCTACATAGTTTAAAAGTGGACTATGTACATGTTTTAGTTGATGGAAAAATTGTTAAGACAGGAACTCAAGAATTAGCAAGAGAAATTGAAGAGAATGGGTATGGGAAATATAAATAAAAACTACTATCCAAATAAAATGAATAGTAGTAAGAAAGATTATTTTTTTAGAATATTCATCATATGATTAGCAAATTCTATAATGCATAATGTAGTAAGTGTAGAACCTAATCCTATAATGAAATTATATAGGGTCAAACCGTCTGTTGACCAACGAAGCCCCAAAACGATAAGTCCAAATCCAATACTAGCACAAATAGGTAATATGTGTTTCTTCATAAGTTGTCCTCTCTTTCTTCATAAAAATTAAAATTTAAGTAACAAAACAATTATAACATAATTTAGGCTAAATGTCTAATTTTGAAAGGAAATGAAAAATGTCAAAAACTAAATTAGATGAGATAAACAGGAATATATACGATATAAAAAATAGAGATGAATATGACTTCAAAATAAAAAAAGGTTTAACACCTGAAATTATAGAAGAAATATCAAAACAAAAAAATGACCCAGAATGGATGAAAAAATTTAGACTAAAAGCATTAGAAGTATATAACAAATTAGAACTTCCAACATGGGGACCAGATTTATCTGAATTAAATATGGACGAAATAGCTACATATGTAAGACCTAAAACAAAGTTAAATAACACATGGGAAGATGTTCCAGAAGATATAAAAGATACATTTGATAAGCTTCGGAATTCCAGAAGCGGAAAAAACATCTTTAGCAGGAGTTGGAGCACAATATGACTCAGAAGTAGTTTATCATAGTATGAAAGAAGAACTTATAAAACAAGGTGTAATATATACTGATATGGAAACAGCTGTAAAAGAGTATCCAGATTTAGTAAAAGAACATTTTATGAAATGTGTGCCAGTACATGATCACAAATTTGTAGCATTACACGGAGCTGTATGGTCAGGAGGGTCTTTCGTATATGTACCAAAAGGAGTTAAAGTAGATATACCTTTGCAATCATATTTTAGATTAAACTCACCAGAATCAGGACAATTTGAACATACATTAATAATAGTTGATGAAGGAGCTAGCCTTCATTTTATAGAAGGATGTTCAGCACCAAAATATAATAAAGTAAATCTTCATGCTGGATGTGTTGAATTATATGTAAAAGATAATGCATACCTAAGATATTCAACAATAGAAAACTGGTCCAAAAATATGCTAAATTTAAATACAAAAAAAGCAATTGTAGGAAAAAATGCAAAAATGGATTGGGTATCAGGATCATTTGGTTCTAAAATCTCAATGTTATATCCGATGAGCATATTAAATGGAGAAGGAGCAAAAACAGAATTTACTGGAATCTCATTTGCAGGAGGAGGACAAAATCTTGATAATGGATTTAAAGTTGTGCATAATGCACCTAGTACATCAAGTGTTGTAAATGCAAAATCAATATCAAAAAATGGTGGTAAATGTACATATAGAAGCTTAGTAAGAATAAATGAAAATGCTCAAAATTCTAAATCATCAGTATCTTGTGAGTCACTTATGTTAGATGACATATCAATTTCAGACACAATACCAACAAACGATATTAGAACAGATGAAGTAGAATTTTCACATGAAGCTAAAATAGGAAAAATAAGTGATAAAACAATATTTTATTTAATGAGTAGAGGATTATCAGAAGAAGACGCAAAAGCAATGATAGTAAGAGGATTTGCGCATCCAATAGCAAAAGAACTGCCAGTAGAATACGCAGTAGAAATGAACAATTTAATCAACTTAGAATTAGAAGGAGCGATAGGATAAGACAAGTGGGACAGTGCAAATTTGTCTCACAAAAATGTAGAAAAATGTCGAACATATAATAAAGACAAAGATATCGACAAATTACAACATAAAAATGAGACAAATTAGGACTGTCCCAACTGTCTCAGAAAGGATAGGAAATGGAGAAATTAAGCTTAAATGAAACTCCTGTTAGAACTTCAAGAAATTTTAATATAAATAATATTAGATTAGATGATATTAATATTCCAGCTGATATAGGAGAATTTGAAAATATAGAAATAATAAATGAGTCTTCTAAAATAAGTATAGAGGAGAATGTTAATAATAATGAATTAGTTTATGGATTAGGAGAGTTTTTAACAAATCAGGTAAAGACACAAGCAAATCAAAAAATAAAGCTAACAATTGATAGCAAAACAAATAAAGAAATAAAAATAAATTTTAACTTTGATAATGATAGTATTTCATTAGTTGACAATATTGAAATTGTTGCAAATGAAGATACAAAGGCGACTGTTATATTAAAATATGAAACAAACCAAAATATAGAAGCATATCATAATGGGATTATAAAATTATTTGCTAAAAAGGGTTCTAATATAAATGTGATAATTGTTAATCTAATGAATTCAAATTCTAATAATTTTATGAGTATTAATAATGAGTTTGAAGATAATGCAAAAGTAAAATATACAATTGTTGATTTTGGAGGAAAAAATAGTATTACAAACTATTATTCAAATTTGGTAGGGGATTATTCAGATAATAGATTAAATACAATTTATTTAGGAAGAGAAAATCAATTATTTGATTTGAATTATATAGGAGAATTAAGAGGAAAAAAATCTAATATAGATATAGAAGTACAAGGGGCTTTAAAAGATAAAGCAAAAAAACATTTCAAAGGAACAATTGATTTTAAAAAAGGTTGTAAAAAAGCTACTGGAAATGAGAATGAAGCATGTATGCTATTGTCAGATACAGCTAAATCTATAGCTTTACCAATGCTTTTATGTTCTGAAGAAGAGGTAGAAGGAAATCATAGTAGTTCAGCAGGAAAAATTGGAGAAAAAGAGTTATTCTATATTATGAGTAGAGGGTTTGAATTAAAAGAAGCTATGAAATTAATGGTTAGGGCTAGATTTAATAAGATATTAGAGAATATTAAAAATGAAGATTTAAAAGAAGAAATTTTACAAGAAATTGATAAGAGATTGGATTAAATTACAATTAAAAGAGAGGTAAAATATGTGGGGAGCAATAATAGGTGATATAGCAGGTTCAATATATGAATATGAACAAATGAAAAAAATTAAAAATATAAATTGTAAGGAGATAATACCCGCAAATGGATTTTTTAGTGATGATACAATATTAACAATTGCAATAGCTGATGCAATTATTAATAATAAAGATTATGAAGAAAATTTGAAAATGTATGGAAAAAGATATGAAGATTATAAACCTAATCATAAACCATATTTTGAAACTATTTTTTCACCTGGATTTATGAAATGGGTAAATGAAGAAAAAGAAGGTAGTAGTATTGGAAATGGAGCAATGATGAGAATATCGCCTATAGGATATATGTTTCAGTCTGAACAAGAAGTAATAAAAAATGCTAAATTAGCAACAGTTCCATCCCACAACTCAGAAGAAGCAATAAAAAGTTCAAAAATTGTAGCTTTAATTATCTATTATGCAAGAATGGGAATGCCCAAAGATGAAATAATAAAAAAGCTGAATTTAGAAATAAAATATAAAGAATTCAAGAAGTTTAATTTGACGTGTAAGGAAACTTTGGGAAACTGCTTGTATGCATTATTTACCTCAAATAGTTTTGAGAATAGTGTAAAAAAAGTAATATCGTATGGAGGAGATACAGATACAAATGCAAGTATTGTAGGAGCAATGGCTGAAGCAATATATGGAATAGATAACACAATAATAGATAAAGTTAAGGAAAAACTTCCTATAGAGTTTATTCAAATAATAGAAAAAGAATATCAATAAGAAAAGAATAATTATTATTTTGAAAGATAGGTAAATATAAGAGAGGAAAAAATAAATGGATATAAAAGAAATAAGAAAAGATTTTCCAATTTTAGAAAATAGAAAAATAGCATACTTAGACAGTGGCGCAACAACGCAAAAACCAGTTCAAGTAATAAAAACTATAGAAGAATTTTATCAAAAATATAATGCAAATCCACATAGAGGAGCGTATTTATTAAGTATGGAAGCAACTGAAGCTTATGAAAATACAAGGACTAAAATTGCTAAATTCATAAATGCAAAACATAGAGAAGAAATTATATTTTCTAAAAATGCAACAGAAAGTTTAAACTTAATTGCATATTCATATGGAATAGAAAATTTAAATAAAGATGATGAAGTAGTACTTTCTATAATGGAGCACCATTCAAATTTAGTTCCATGGCAAAGTATTACTAAAAAAACTGTAAGTAAATTAAACTATATGTATATAAATGATGAATTTGAAATATCAGATGAAGAAATAGAAAGTAAGATTACAGATAAAACTAAAATAGTTGGAATTACACATATTTCAAATGTAACTCGGAACAATAAATAATATAAAGAAAATCATAAAATATGCACATAAAAAAGGAGCAGTAGTTATTGTAGATGCATCTCAAAGTATCCCGCATATGAAAATAGATGTACAAGATTTGGATGCTGATTTTCTAGTGTTTTCAGGACATAAGATGCTAGCTCCACTTGGAATAGGAGTACTATATGGAAAAAAAGAATTACTAAATAAAATGAATCCATTCTTAATGGGTGGAGATATGATAGAATATGTATATGAACAAGAAACTACATTTGCACCACTTCCAAATAAATTTGAAGCAGGAACACAAAATGTAGAAGGGGTAATTGGATTAGGTGCAGCAATTGACTATATTGAAAATATTGGTTATGATAATATACAAAAAGCAGAACGAGAAGTAATAGAATATGCAAGGCAAGAATTATCAAAATTAGATTATCTAACATTATATATAACATCAAATAAACAAAATCACTCTGGAGTTATTTCGTTTAATATAAAAGGAGTACATCCACATGATGTAGCAAGTATTTTAGATTCTGAAGGTGTTTGTGTGCGTTCTGGAAATCATTGTGCTCAACCACTTATGAGATTTCTTGGAATAGATTCAACATGTAGGGCTAGTTTCTATTTTTATAATACAAAAGAAGATGTTGATAAATTGGTTGATGGATTGAATAAATCTTATGATATGTTTAAAAAGTACATAGCTAAATAAAAATTAAGAAACATATGATAAATATTGACTAAAAAGTAAATATACAGTATAATCTTTTTGGTTGGGAAGTTAACCTTCTTCAGGCATAAGTGCATAGACTGGTAAGTTTATGTAATATGCTTACTAATCTATGCATTTATGCTTTTTATAGCTTAAATGTAAATTACGTAAGAAGGAGGTTAACAGCTATGGAGTTAATAAAACTTTTATTAATAATTATAGCTTTCTTTTGGGGACTGGCATTTTTAGTACATATTTGTTCAAAGAATAAATATACATTAAAATACTATTCGAAAAAAAGAAAAATAGAGATTTGTCCTGCAAACAAATCTCACCCATCACAGAGATAAGGGCTTAGCTCTTATCTTTTATATTATTATATTAACATAGAATAAAAAGAATGTCAAACAAAATTAGAAAATCAAAGGTGAAAGGTAAAGATAATGGAAGATTTAACAGAAGTTTATAATGAACTAATAATGGAACATAGTATGAATTCGTATAATAAAAAGAAATTAAAAAATGCAGATTTTTGTGAAATAGGACATAATCCAAACTGTGGAGATGAAATAACATTAGAATTAAAACTAAATGGTAATACAATAGAAGATATGGCTTTTTCAGGACATGGATGTGCAATTTCCCAAGCTTCTACATCAATTATGATAGATACTCTAAAAGGAAAAACAATAGAAGAAGCAAAGGGAATTATAAAAACATTTATAGATATGATAAAAAGAGAAATAACAGATGAAAAAGAATTAAAAAAATTAGAAGATGCAATTGCTTTCAAAAATGTATCAAACATGCCAGCTAGAGTAAAATGTGCTCTTCTAGCATGGCATACAATAGAAGATATTTTAAACAAAAATAATTAGAAAAAGAGTTCGATTAATATTGACATAAAATATGAAACTATGAAAAAGTAAAATAATAAAAAGGAAAATAAAGATGGAAAATAAAAAAGTATTATTAGGTATGAGTGGGGGCGTTGATAGTAGTGTGTCAGCCTTGCTTTTAAAAGAACAAGGATATGAAGTAATAGGAACAACATTAGAATTATTTGTTGGTAGTAGTTGTTGTAATAAAGATACATATATAGATGCAAAAAATGTATGTAATTCTATTAGAATACCACATTTTATATATGACTATAAAAAAGAGTTTAGAAAGCATGTTATAGATGACTTTATAAGTTGTTACTCTAACTGTAAAACACCTAATCCATGCATTGAATGTAATAAATATATGAAGTTTGGATTTATGTGGGAAAAAGCAAAAGAATTAGGATGTGATTATATAGCTACAGGCCATTATGCTAAAACAGAATATAGTGAAAAATATAAAAGATGGGTATTAAAAAAATCAAATGCTGGTAAAAAAGACCAAAGTTATGTTTTATGGAATATACCAAAAGAATTAATAGGACATGTATTATTTCCATTAGCTGAATTTGAAGATAAGGATGAAATAAGAAAAATTGCAAAAGAACATAATTTAAAAGTAGCTAATAAACCTGATAGTGAAGATATTTGTTTTGTACCAGATGGCGATTATAAAAAATTCTTAGAGAAAAATTCTAATATAAAACCAAAACAAGGAAATATAGTAAATTCTAAAGGGGAAATTTTGGGTGAACACACAGGATTATATAATTATACAATAGGACAAAGAAAAGGATTAGGAATATCATATAAAGTACCATTATTTGTTTTAGGATTTAATAAAACTAGAAATGAAGTAATAGTGGGAGAAGAAAAAGAATTATATAAAAAAGAAATTACAGTTACAGATATAAATTTATTATTAGTAGATGAAATAAAAGACTGGATGGAAGTAGAAGTAAAAACAAGATATTCATCAAAGGTTGCAAAAGCAAAAATAAAACAAGAAGCAAACAATATAAAAGTAGTATTTGAGGAACCTCAAAGAGCTATGACTCCTGGACAATCAGCAGTCTTCTACATAGGAGATATTGTACTAGGTGGAGGAAAAATAGAATAATAAATACGAAAACTATTGACTTTACATAGATAAGCAATTATAATAGTTAACAATATATGTTATCAAGAGTGGACGAGAGAATCGGCTTTATGACTCCACAGCAACCTGTTTTAAATAAGGTGCTAATACCGACAAAGTAACTGTACTTTGGATGATGATTTTTAAAATCAAAATTATGAACCTTTGTACTTTACGCAAAGGTTTTTTGTTGGAAATAAATAATTGAAACATATATGTAGAAATAAAAGTAGAAAGAAAGGAAGTAATAATATGAGAAAATTATTCACATCAGAAAGTGTAACAGAAGGGCATCCAGATAAACTATGTGATTATATATCAGATAGTGTTTTAGATGCATATTTAAGCCAAGATGAAAATTCAAGAGTAGCATGTGAGACAGTAGCAGGAAAAGGAGAAATTTATATAACAGGAGAAATTAGTTCAGTAGCAGAAGTCAATATAGAAGAAATTGCAAGACAAGCTATTAAAGAAATAGGATATGATAATGCTAATCTAGATATAGATTATAGAACGTGTAAGATTACTGTAAATGTCTCAAAACAATCTTCAGATATAGCCCTAGGAGTTGATAAATCATTAGAAAGTAAGGAAGGAAAACTAGAATCAGAAGGTGCAGGAGACCAAGGAATTATGTTTGGATTTGCTTGTGATGAGACAAAAGAGTTGATGCCATTACCAATATCTTTAGCACATAAATTAGCTAAAAGATTAACTATTGTAAGAAAGCAGAATGTGATTGATTATTTAAGACCAGATGGAAAAGTACAAGTCACAATTGAATATGAAAATGAAAAGCCAATTAGAGTAGATACAATTGTTATATCTACACAACATAATGCAGATATAGATTTAGAAATATTAAAAAAAGATATAAAAGAAAAAGTTATAAAAGAAGTTGTACCAAAAGAATTGTTAGATGAAAAAACAAAATACTTTATAAATCCAACAGGTAGATTTGTAATTGGGGGACCTCTAGGAGATAGTGGATTAACTGGAAGAAAAATTATAGTAGATACTTATGGTGGATATGCAAGACATGGTGGAGGAGCGTTTTCAGGAAAAGATGCTACAAAAGTAGATAGATCAGCAGCTTATATGGCAAGATTTATTGCTAAAAACATAGTAGCAAATGGATATGCTAAAAAGTGTGAAATACAATTTTCATATGCAATTGGAGTTGCAAAACCAGTTTCAATCTATGTTGATACATATGGTACAAATACAATTCCAGAAGAAGAAATTGTAAATAAGATATATGAAAAATTTGATTTAACACCAAGAGGAATAATCAATTATTTAGAATTAAAAAAGCCAATATATAGAAAAACTACTAATTATGGACATTTTGGAAAAGAAAAATTAAATTGGGAAAAAATAATAGAGTTATAGTATAGCAATTTACAAAAATTAATAGTATAATTTACATGTCACATTGTAAAGTTGTTTTTGTTTAATGGAGGAATTTATCATGAAAGAGAACAAAAAACATGTAATGACATTAACATCCGGTTTTGGTGGAAAAACTAAAAATATAGGATGTGGCGAATGTCAGACATCATGCCAGTCAGCATGTAAAACTTCCTGCACAGTAGGAAATCAGACTTGTGAGAACAAGTAGCTGACTAGTAAAAAACAAAATGGGGTCACAGCAATTGTGACCCTTATTTAAAAAAGTATAATTTATTATATATCTTTATAAATACTCAAATACTATAAAAAGAAAGGAGAAAATAATAAAATATGCAAAAAGTTAAATTTGATATCCAAGGAATGACTTGTAGTAGTTGTTCATCACATGTGGAAAAAGCAGTGACAAAATTAGAAGGAGTACAAAATGTAGTAGTTAATCTATTATCAAATAATATGATAGTAGAATATAACGAAAATATTCTTGATAATGATAAAATTATAAAAGCAGTTGTAGATGCAGGTTATGAAGCAAGAATAAGCAATGATAAAGAAAACAATAAAAAGCAAAATAAAAAAGAAAAAGTAATTGATAATAACAGCATAATAAAAAATATGAAAAAGAGATTAATAATATCTATATGTTTTTTAATTCCACTAATGTATATAGCCATGTATCATATGTTATATGAATGGTTTGGATTACCAATTCCACAAATTATAAAAGCGATATTTCATGGGAATGAAAATGCAATTAACTATGGATTTACACAATTTTTATTGTTATTGCCAATTGTATATGTAAATAGAAATTACTTCATTATTGGATTTAAAAGATTATTAAAAAGAACACCTAATATGGATTCATTAATTGCAATTGGAAGTTCAGCCGCAATTGTATATGGGATTTTTGCTATTTATATGATAGGATATGGATTAGGACATAATCAAATAGATATTGTAAAAAAATATTCAATGGATATCTATTTTGAATCAGCAGGAACTATACTAACATTAATTACTTTAGGAAAGTATTTAGAAACAAAATCAAAAGGGAAAACAAGTGAAGCAATTAGTAAATTATTAAACTTAGCTCCAAAAACAGCAATTGTTGTAAGAGATAAAAAAGAAATAGAATTAGGAATAGAAGAAATTATTCAAGGAGATATAATAATAATTAAACCTGGTGAAAGTATCGGAGTAGATGGTGTTATAATTGAAGGTAACTCATCAATTGATCAATCTAGTATAACAGGAGAAAGTATACCTGTAGAAAAAACAGTTGGAGATAATGTAATCTCAGGTACAATTAATAAAAATGGATATTTTAAGATGAAAGCAACAAAAATTGGGAAAGATACAACACTTTCACAGATTATAAAATTAGTAGAAGAAGCAAGTAATTCTAAAGCACCAATATCAAAATTAGCTGATAAAGTAAGCGGAATATTTGTACCTTGCGTAATTTTTATTGCACTTGCAGCAACAATATTCTGGTTACTACAAGGACAAAGCATTGAATTTGCATTAAGCATTGGTATCGCAGTTTTAGTAATTTCTTGTCCATGTGCATTAGGATTAGCTACACCAGTAGCAATTATGGTTGGAACAGGAAAAGGTGCAGAATATGGAATATTAATAAAATCTGCAGAAAGTTTAGAATTATTACATGAAGTTGATACAGTTGTTTTAGATAAAACAGGAACTATAACTTCAGGAAAGCCCAAAGTTACAGATATAATAAGTAAATTAGAAGAAAAAGAATTATTAAAAATCGCAGGAGGATTAGAAAGAAATTCAGAACATCCACTTGCAGAAGCAATTATTGAAAAAGTAAATACAGAAGCTATTAAATTACCAGAAACACAAGAATTCATAGCTATTTCAGGAAGAGGAGTGAAAGCAAAGATAAATAAAAAACAATACTTTGGTGGAAATATTAATTTTATTAAAGAAAATAATATTAATACAAACAGTATTGAAGATAAAGGTGAGGAATTTCTAAAACAAGGAAAGACGGTCTTGTACTTTGCAGATGAGAATGAGGTTATAGGAATAATTGCTGTAGCGGACACCATAAAAGATACCAGTATGGACGCGATAAAAAAATTAAAAAGAAAAAATGTAGAAGTTATAATGTTAACAGGAGACAATAAAGTTGTTGCAGAGACAATAGGAAACAGTCTAGAAATTGATAAAGTAATATCAGAAGTATTACCACAAGATAAAGAAAAGGAAGTATCAAAATTACAAAAGCAAGGCAAAAAAGTTGCATTTGTAGGAGATGGAATTAATGATAGTCCTGCATTAGTAAAAGCAGATGTAGGATTAGCAATAGGATCAGGAACAGACATTGCAATAGAATCAGCAGATGTTGTTTTAATAAAAAACAGCTTATTAGATGTGGTCACTGCGATTGACTTAAGCAAAGCAGTAATAAGAAATATAAAAATGAACTTGTTTTGGGCATTTTTTTATAACACAATAGGAATACCAGTAGCAGCGGGAGTATTTTATTTAAGTTTAGGACTAAAACTAAATCCAATGTTACGGTGCAGCAGCCATGAGTTTAAGTTCAGTATGCGTTGTAACAAATGCCTTAAGACTTAGAAAATTCAAACAAACAAATAATAAAGTTAATTATAAAAAAGAGGAGGAAAAAAAGATGAACACAAAAATAATTAATATAGAAGGAATGCAATGTAGTCATTGTAAAATGAGTGTAGAAAAAGCACTAAAATCTATCGAAGGAGTTACAAGAGTAGAAGTTAGTTTAGAAAATAAAAATGCTATTATAGAATCAGAAACAGAAATAAGCAATAGCAAAATAAAAGAAGTTATAGAAGAAGCAGGATTTGTGATTAAGGGTGATTAAGGGGACGCGCCCCTAGGTCATTTGATCAAGGAACGTGTCCCCTTGATCAGATTATGAGAAAGGGATAAGAGATATGTCAAATCAATTTTCAAGAACAGAATTGTTAATAGGTAAAATGGGAGTAGAGAAACTTCAAAATGCAAAAGTTGCTATATTTGGAATAGGGGGAGTAGGTTCTTTTGTGGTTGAGGGATTAGCAAGAGCAGGTATAGGAAAATTTATATTAGTAGATAATGATGAGGTAAGTTTAACAAATTTAAATAGACAAATTATTGCAACAAGAAAAACAATTGGAAAGTCTAAAGTAGAAGTGGCAAAGAGAAGAATTTTAGAGATAAATCCAAATGCGAGTGTAGAAATATATCAAGAGTTTTTTATGCCTAGTAGTAAAGGGATTTTAGACGAGACGACAGATTATGTGGTGGATGCCATAGATACAGTAACAGCTAAAATTGAATTAGTAGTAAGATGTAATAAATTAAATATTCCAATAATTTCTAGTATGGGAACAGGAAATAAATTAGACCCAACTAGATTTGAAGTAACAGACATATATAAAACAAGCGTATGTCCTCTAGCAAAAGTTATGAGAAAAGAGTTGAGAACTAGAAATATAAACGAACTTAAAGTCGTTTATTCAAAGGAAGAACCTATCAAATTATTTGAAAAGCAAGAAAAAGACCGCATACCTGGAAGTATTTCATTTGTTCCATCAGTAGCAGGTTTAATTATATCAGGAGAAGTAGTAAAAGATATTATTAATAAATAATTAGAAGCAATATAGAATGAAAATAAGAAAGGATACAAGATGAAACAAAAGATAGAGAATATAGAAGGTTTCATAAAGAAGAATTTAAAATGGATTATATTATTTAGTTGTATAATAATTTTTTTAGCAATAGCTGAAGATGTATTTTCTAAGGAAATTATGAAAGGTGATATTATAGGATATAAAATAATATCTACATATGTAATATCAGACTTTGCAACACCGATAGCAAAGTCAATTACTAATTTTGGAGGAGCTACATGGCTAGTTGTAATATGTTTTATATTATTAATAGCAATTAAAAACAAGAAAATTGGTATAGCTATTGTTTCTAATCTAGGAATAGTAACATTATTAAATATTTTACTAAAAAATATATTACAAAGACCTAGGCCAACAGAATATAGAATAATTGATGAAAGTGGTTATAGCTTTCCATCTGGACATTCTATGGTTAGTATGGCTTTTTATGGTTTTATAATATATTTAATATACAAATATATCAAAAATCAATATATTAAATGGTTTTCAATTACAATTTTAAGTATATTAATAATAACAATAGGGATTAGTAGAATTTATCTAGGAGTTCATTACACAAGTGATGTATTAGCTGGATTTTTAATATCAATTGCATATTTAATTTTATATACAAATATTATCAATAAGTATGTAATAAGGAAATAAATTAGAATATTACTAATTTATAATTATAATTTTATGAGGTAATTTGTTTATAGATGGAAAAAATAAAAAAGGTGAGTATATTGTTTTGAATATATCCACCTTTTGAATTATGTAAATTTGATAAAAATATTATAGAATTGAGAAATTGGAACAAGCTAAGAAGCAAGAAACACAAAAGAATAATGCAGATATATTAATAGATTAGGAATATAGAGGATTTAAATTGCTATTAGAAATTTAGGAAGAGAAGCAAATTTAAATAAAGTATATCACATAAATTTAGAATAACAATAGTTATGGCTAGCTATTGATAAAGGAATGCTAGTTGAGCAAGTGCAAAAATTATTAGGACATATAAAAATAGATACTACAATGTAATATTCAATGGTAAATCAAAATAATGTAAAAAATTCACATAGAAAATATATTACACAAATTTAACTAGAAATGTTGACACAGCAATTATTCTATTATAAAATACAAACAACAGTTCTAAAATAAAAATGAGGTGATTAGTATTGAACAATATAGAAAATTTAAAAGATTTAATAATATATCAAAGCCAAAATAATGAAAATATATCAGTAGAAGTTTTGTATAATGAAGAAGACTTTTGGTTAACTCAAAAATCAATGTCAAAATTATTTAATGTGGCAGAAAATAATATAACATATCATTTACAAAATATATTTAAAACACGAGAATTAAAGCAAGATTCAGTTACTCAAAAAATTAGAGTAACTGCTTCAGATGGAAAAAAATATAATACAAATTTTTATAGTTTAGATGCAATTATAGCGGTTGGATATAGAGTAAATTCAAAAGAAGCAACTGATTTTAGAATTTGGGCTACAAAAATTTTAAAAGAATATATAAAAAAAGGCTTTGTTGTTAATAATGAAATGTTAACAAATGGCCCTAAATTTGGAAAAGACTATTTTGAGGAATTATTAGTTAAGATAAAGGAAATTAGAGCAAGTGAAAGAAGATTTTATCAAAAAATAACTGATATTTATAAAGAATGTAGTTTTGATTATGACAAAAATAGTGAAACAACACAAGAATTTTATAAGAATGTTCAGAATAAGTTACACTTTGCAATTACTGGAATGACAGCACCTGAAATAATATACAATAGAGTTGACAGTAAGAAGGAAAATATGGGATTAACAACATGGAAAAATGCACCAGAGGGGAAAATACTTGAAACAGATGTAACAATAGCCAAAAACTATCTTTCACAAGAAGAAATTACAGAACTAAATAATTTAGTATCTATGTATCTTGATTATGCAGAAAGACAAGTAAAACTAGGCAAGATTATTTCAATGCAAGAATGGAAAGAAAAATTAGAAGTATTTTTTAAAATCAATGAATATAACACTCTAAAAGATAATGGGAAAATAAAGAGAGAAATAGCAGACAAGTTAGCCTTAAATGAGTATAAAAAATATAGAGTTATACAAGACAAAAATTATATGTCAGACTTTGATGAGTTAGTAATAGAAACAAAAAATCTAAATAGCATCTAAGCGACAAGTTACATATAGGATAGGTAATAAGTTGAAATTATCTGTCTTTTATTATATAATTCTAACAAAAGATAGTAAGGTGTGAAGGAAGAGAATTATGTTTCCAAAAAGTATAAATGAATATGTAAAAAATCTTACTTATAGTATTGATACAGTAGGTCGTAGTGAGGATGAGGTATATATTTTTGAGGATAAATATATCTTGAAAATATATACCAATAAGAAAAGATTATTAAGAGAAAAAGAAAGAGTAGATTTTCTTTATAATAATAATGTACCAGGTAGCAGAAGTATTTATTATATAGAAGAGAATAATAAATCTTATTATTTAAGGACTTATATTAATGGTGATAGTTTAATTAATGCAAGATTCATAAATAATCCTAAATTGTCTATTTAAATCAACAGACAACGTAGGAAATGATTTTGTTCATGGAGATTTATGCTTGCCTAATATTTTTGTAAATAAAGACAATGAGTTTGTAGGTTTTATTGATTTGGATAATTCAGGGTTTGGTGATAAATGGTATGATTATTCATGGCTATTATGGAGCTTAGAGTATAACTTAAAGTCCAATAAATATAATAAAATTTTATTAAATAAACTTAAATTAGAATTTGATAAAGAAAAATATAATATGTATATTCCAAAAGACTATCGTTAAGTTTTTAATAATAAATTGAAAATGGATTAGAGCGGTAACTTAAAAATATTCGGAAGTATCTAATATAATTAGGAGGTGAACAAAATGTCAATGATACAAGTAAATAATTTAACATTTGGATATGATAGAAGTTTAGAAAATGTATTTGAAAATATATCATTTAACTTAGATACAGACTGGAAGTTAGGGTTAATTGGTCGAAATGGTAAAGGAAAAACAACTCTTTTAAAATTACTATTGGGAAAGTATCCATATACAGGGAAAATATCATCAAATGTAGAATTTGATTATTTTCCATTTGAAGTTAAAGAAAAAAATAAAATGGCAATAGAAATTGTACAAGATATTGCAACAAATGTGGAAGACTGGGAAATTATAAAAGAATTAAACTTGTTGCATGCAGATGCTGAAATTCTTTATAGAGATTTTAGACTTTTAAGTGGTGGAGAGCAAATGAAAATTCTTTTAATTAGTTTATTTTTAAAAGGAAATAATTTTTTATTAATTGATGAGCCCACAAATCATATAGATATACAAACAAAGGAAAATCTAGTACAATATTTAAAGTTGAAAAAGGGATTTATTTTGGTATCACATGATAGAGAATTTATAGATAATGTAGTTGATCACATAATATCAATCAATAATACCAATATTGACATACAAAAAGGTAACTTTAGTTCTTGGCAAGAAAATAAAGACAGACAAGATAACTTTGAATTTGTGCAAAATAATAGATTAAAAAGAGACATTGCTAAATTAGAAATTGCATCTAAAAATACAGCTAATTGGTCAGACAAAATAGAAAAAACAAAAAATGGAACCACTAATTCAGGTTCAAGTGTAGATAAAGGTTACATTGGACATCAAGCAGCAAAAATGATGAAAAAATCTAAAGTTATGGAAAAGCGAATAAATAATAAAATAGAAGAAAAAACAAAGTTACTTAATAATATTGATAAAAAAGAAAACCTTACAATAAAACCATTAGAAAGCAGAAAAAATCCATTATTATTAGCAAATAACTTACAAATAAAATATGGAGATAAAGCAATTTTTAATAAAGTGTCATTTGAAATGAAAAATGGAGAAAGAATTGCAATTGTAGGTAGAAATGGAGCAGGAAAATCAAGTATTATAAAATTAATATTAGGAGAAAAAATTGAATTTGAAGGAGATTTTAAGATAACAAATGATATAAAAATATCTTATGTTTCTCAGAGTACAGAAAATTTAAAAGGAAATCTAAAAGAATTAGCAAGACAAAGCAATATTGAAGAATCTGTTTTTAAAGCTATGCTTTCTAAAATGGGATTTTCAAGTTTAGAATTGGAAAAAGATATAAAAAATTTTAGTGAAGGACAGAAAAAGAAAGTTCTAATTGCTAAAAGTATTTCGGAATCTGCTCATATTTATATTTGGGATGAACCTTTAAATTATATTGATATTTTAACAAGAATTCAAATAGAAGAAGCAATATTAAAATATCGTCCTAATCTTATTTTTGTAGAACATGATGAAACTTTTATAAAAAAAATAGCAACTAAAATAATACATTTAGAAGAAAATAATAAATAATTTAACAAGTAATAGATTTAATAAGAATGTTAAAATAGGTATGCAATCATATAAGGAGTGGATAATATGAAAGAAAAATATGGAATTATAGAAATAGGTAGCAACAATACAAAGATTCATATTTACGATAATAATAAGATTATATATGAAAATAATACAACTATTGAATTTAAAAAAAATTATAAGACAAAAATAGTGGAATCTGATTTAAATAAATTATACGAAATTATAGAAAAAGCATTACAACATACAAAAAACATTCATGTTTATGGATGTAGTATATTTAGAAATATATCAAAAGAAGAATTAGAAGATATAAATAAAATATTATATGATAAATATAAATTAAAGATAGAAGTAGTTAGTCAACAAGATGAAGCATATTATACAGTGCTGGGTTGTTATAGTGAGATAGATTATGATAAAAATATTTGTGTTTTCATTGGCGGTGGTGGTTCTATTGAGCTTATATTTGTAAAAGACAAAAAGGTGATAGATAAAAAATATTATAATTTTGGTGTTGTAGATATTACAAATAAATTTGATAGTTTAAAAGAAGATATTCCAAAAGTTACATTTGAAGAAGTTTATAATTATGTAGATAATTTAATTGATAATATAGATATAGAAGCAGATGTTTTAATATTAGCAGGTGGAGATCATTTGTATTGGTATAATAATGCTAAATATAAATTATTGAATAACAAACTATATTCAATTAAAAATCAAAAATATATGATAACAAGAGATATGAGTGATAAATATGATAGAGATGCTCTTATAACATCGTTAGATAAAATAAGACAAAATAGTGATAATCCAAAATGGTTTGATGGTTCAAGAGCAATGAAAATTATAACAAATTTAATATCTCATAAGGTAAATGCTAAATATATTATTCCAACAAAAGTAAACATGGAGGATGGATTAAAAAATAAATTAAATAGTTAAGTATTTTTAGTAAAGTTAAAATATTAACATTAAAAAGTTTTAATATTAACTAAAACAATTAAAAGATTATGTAGTACATGCTCTGTACTACATAATAAGGGGAAATACTATCCTTTATCATGGAGAAGACTTTAAGTTTAAACCACTTAAAATAAAATTGCTTAATTTTAGCTTTTTTACTAATTTTGAAAGCAAAAATATAAGAAATTATAATAAGGAGAAGTAATTATATGACTGAAAAAGAAAAAAGAGATAATCAAGAATTATATGATGCAAACTATAATAAAGAATTAATAGAAGAAATGAAAAGAGCAAAAGATTTATGCTTTGAATATAACCAAATAAGACCATCAAATCAAGAAAAAAGAGATGAACTAATTAAAAAAATATTGGGTAAAACTGGTAGAAATATTTTAATACAATCTAATTTTCAATGTGATTATGGTTACAACATATCTGTTGGAGAAAATTTTTATATGAATCATAATTGTGTTATTTTAGATGGAGCAAAAGTAGAATTCGGAGATAATGTATTTGTTGCGCCTAATTGTGGATTTTATACAGCAGGACACCCAATAGAAATTGGATTAAGAAATAAAGGATTAGAATATGCAAGGCCAATAAAAGTTGGAAACAATGTATGGTTTGGAGGGAATGTTGTTGTACTACCTGGAGTGACAATTGGTGATAATGTAACTATTGGAGCAGGAAGTGTTGTTACAAAAGATATTCCATCAAACACAGTGGCTGTTGGGAATCCTTGTAAAGTAATAAAAAATATAAACAATGATTAATAAATTATTAATTAAAAATAGTAAACTAAAAGATATAGCAAAAAAATTGCTATATTTTTTAAATAAAAATGTAAAAGAAACTTGACATAACAAAAAAGAAATATTATAATAATTGTAAAGTTAACTTTACAATACAAAAGGAGTGTGATAGATTGAAAAATAAAGTAGAAGAATATAGAAAACAATATAATGAAAAGCAGGAAGATTTAGCAAATAGTGTAGGAGTATCAAGACAGACTATCATTTCAATCGAAAAAGGAAAATATAATCCTTCAATAGAATTAGCTTTTAAAATTGCTAGACACTTTAATAAAGCAATCGAAGAAATATTTATTTATGAGGAGGAAAAATAAAATGGAAAAGAAGCTAAAAATAAAATGTATCATATCTATGTTTATGATAATAATTGGAATTATTATAGTAGGATTATCAATCTGTATAAATAATTTAACAGAACTACAACAAGGTTATATGAGTGGATTTGGAACAAGTCTTGCAGTTGCAAGTTTTGCATTATTAATAAAAAATGCGATTGCCTTAAGAAATCCAAAAACAATTAGAAAAAGAGAAATAGAATTAACAGATGAAAGATTTCAAGAAATTAGCTATAAATCTATGGCAATTACTTTTAGAATATCTATTATAATAGAAGCATTTATATCAGCAGCATTAGCATTTACTAATAATAAACTTGGTATATACATGGGATTAATAGTGGGAATACAATTAGTAATTTATTGTATTACCAATGTAATAATTTCAAGAAAGATATAATAATAAGATTTTAAAATTTAATATATAAATAAAGGAGAGAAAGAAAGTGAGTTTAGAATTAAAAAATGTATCAAAAGCATTTGTAGGAAAACAAGCAGTTGATAATATTTCTTTACGTTTAGATAAGCCAGGAGTATATGGACTGCTTGGAACTAATGGAGCAGGAAAAACAACAACCATTAGAATGTTATTAGGAATTATCAAAAAAGATAGTGGAGTAATTACTTGGAGAGGGAAAACGGTTGATAGAAAATCTGTTAATTTTGGATATCTACCAGAAGAAAGAGGTGTATATCCTAAAACAAAAATATTTGACCAATTAATGTATTTTGCAGAATTAAAAGGAATGAAAAAACAAGAAGCACAAAAGGCTATAAATAAATGGGCAAAGGAATTAAAAGTAGAAGAATATTTAGATATGCCAGCAGAGAAACTTTCAAAAGGAAATCAGCAAAAAATACAATTTATGACAGCAATCATACATAATCCAGAATTAGTAGTATTAGATGAACCATTTAGTGGACTAGACCCAGTTAATACAGAGATATTAAAAAATATTATTATAGATTTAGTGAAAAATGGAAAATATGTAATAATGTCAGCACACCAAATGTCAACTATAGAAGAATTTTGTAGTGATATTTTAATATTAAATAAGGGAAAAACAGTACTACAAGGAAATTTGAAAGAGATAAAAGAAACATATCCAGCTAATAGAGTAGAAATAGATGTAGATAAAAATATAGATAGATATATAAAAGAATTTGATTTAGAAGTTAAAAACGAAACAAATTATAATTATATTATAAAAATAAAAGAAGAAGAAAAAGCACATCAGCTTTTGAATCAGTTAATAAAAGATGAAATTAAGGTAAATAAATTTGAAATAAAAAAACCAACACTTAATGATATTTTTATTGAAAAGGTAGGTGAATAAAATGAAAGATATATTAACAGTTATGAAATTTACAATAAAAGATATGGTAAAAAGAAAATCATTTATCATATCTACATTAGTAATATTAATACTAATTGTAATTGGATTTAACATTCCAAATATTATAAAAACAGTAAAAGGAGAAGATACAGGAGATAAACTTTTAATAGTAGATAATCAAAATATTTTCGAAGGTAATTTAGAATTATTAAAACAAACAGATTTAGGTTATGAAATAGAAATAGGAAAATCTTCTTTTGATGAAATTAAAGAAAAGATAGAAAATGAAGAAATAAAATCTGCAATTGTTATAGAAAAACAAGATAATAATATAAAAGTAAGATATATAGTAGAAAATACCACAATGATGGAAGAAGTACCAGAAACTTTAGTAAATAGCATCAATAGTCTATATTCTAATATGCAAATTAGTAAATTGGGACTAACACAAGAACAATTACAATCTATCACACCTAATTTTGAATTTAGTTTAGAACAAACAGAAGAACAAAAAGCAAGTGGAAATATATTTGTTATGATGCTTATGTCATTAGTATTATTTTATGCGATTTATTTTTGTGCTTACCAAGTATCTAGCTCAATTACAACAGAAAAAACATCTAAAATAATGGAAACATTAGTAACTTCAACTACTCCAAGAACAATTGTGATTCGGAAAGACTATCGGAATTGGTATTGTCGGGTTAGTTCAAATGATAGTAATTGTATTAACTGCATTAATAAGTAGTAAAGCATTTTTAGATGCAGAGTTATTAAATTCAGTATTAGACATGTCTAACATTACACCATATTTAGGAATAATAACAATAATTTACTTTATATTAGGATATTTTGAATATAGTTTATTATATGCTTTAACAGGATCAACAGTAAGTAAGCCAGAAGATATACAGTCAGCAAATACACCAGTTGCAATATTAGCAGTAGTAGGATTTTATTTATCATATTTTACAATGATGAATCCAACTAGTGAATTGAATTTATTTGCTTCATTATTCCCAATATCATCACCATTTTGTATGCCTTTTAGAATTATGATGGGATTAGCAAGTGGGGTAGATGTACTAATTTCAATTGCAATTTTAATAATAACAATTTTAGTTATTGCAAAAATAGCTATAAAAATATACTCAAATGCAATTTTAAATTATGGTACAAAAATGAATTTTAAAGATATGATAAATATGTATAAAGATAAACAAAATTAATAAGATAATTAGATAGATAAAATAACCTTACAAAAATGTAAGGTTATTTTATGCGATTTATGTTATAATTATAAAGGGGTAATAGATAATGAAAAAAATACTAATAGTAGAGGATGATGAAAAACTAAGAGATGAGTTAGAAAAATTTTTAAATAAAAATGGATATAAAGCAGAAACACTAAAGACTTTCGAAAAAAGTATTCAAGATATTTTAAATATAAATCCAGATTTAGTATTATTAGATATAAATTTACCTTTTTTTGATGGGGAATATATTTGTAAAGAAATAAGAAAACAATCACAAATACCGATTATAATTATAACAAGTAGAGATAATGAATTAGATGAATTACTTTCAATAAACTATGGAGCAGATCATTACATTACAAAACCATTTAATATTCAAATCTTAATGGCGAAAATAGCTTCATTATTAAGAAGAACCAATATGGGAATTAATAATCAAGAAAAAATAGATTGTAAAGAATTTATTTTAAATATATCTAAAAGTATGATAGAGAAAGATGAGAAAGTAGTAGAATTAACAAAGAATGAATTTAAGATATTAAAATATTTAGTACAAAATAGAGAAAAGATAGTATCAAGAGAAGATATTATGGAATGTTTATGGGATAGTGAAAGTTTCATAGATGATAATACTTTAACTGTAAATATTACTAGATTAAGAAATAAGCTAGAAGAGCTAGATTTAAAAGAGTTATTAATTACTAAAAGAGGACAAGGTTATATGTTAAAAAGAGGAGAAAACTAAAATGGGAGTTAGAGATTTTTTGAAAGAAAAAATACTTACAATAACTTTATTATTATTTGGAATTGCGACTATAGAAGTATTTTTAGTAATTTATCCAGTTGGAAATTTTATTAGGATATATATTCCAATAATTATATTTACTTTATATTTTATAGGAATTAGCTTTGAATATTTTACGAAAAGAAAGTTTTATTTAAATTTGTTAAATATGTTAAATGAATTAGATGACAAATATTTAATTACAGAAATTATAAAATCTCCTAATTTTGCCGAAGGAAAAATATTAAAAGATGTACTAGAACAAATAGATAAATCTATGATAGAAAATGTAAATAAATATAAATATTTGACTGAGGATTATAAAGAATACATAGAATTATGGATTCATGAAATAAAGACTCCAATAGCTAGTCGGTAAAATGATAATTGAAAATAATAAAAATATAGTAACAAAAAGTATAGATGAAGAATTAAACAAGATTGAAAACTATACTGAACAGGCTCTATTTTATGCGAGAAGTAATACTGTAGAAAAGGATTATTATATAAAGAAGATAAAACTAAAAGATATAGTCAATGAGAGTATAAAAAAGAATAAAAATGCTCTGATACAAGAAAAAACAACAGTAAATATTCATGATTTAGATGTAAGTGTTAATACAGATAGTAAATGGATTATATTTATATTAAATCAAATCATACAAAATAGTATTAAATATAAAAAACAAAATACAAATTCGGAAATTGAGATTTTTTCAATGCAGGGAAAAGAAAACGTTATTTTATATATAAAAGATAATGGAATAGGGATAAAAAAAGGAGAAATAACAAGAGTCTTTGAAAAGGGATTTACAGGAACTAATGGAAGATTATCAAATAAGAAATCTACAGGAATTGGATTATATTTGTGTAAAAAGTTATGTAATAAATTAGGAATAGCAATAGAATTAAATTCTATTGAAAATGAAGGCACAGAAGTACGACTAGTATTTCCACAAAATAGTTATACCAATTTTTAATTTATTTATATAATATAATTAAAATTAAAGTAAATCAAAGAATAATAAATTCAAATTTATATCGATAAAATTGTAGGAGGATAATATAGTGAATGTTATATTTTTAGATATTGATGGAGTGCTGAATTCAGATGAATATTTTGATAAAACAAAAAATTTAAATATTGAAGGAATAAAAAGAGACATTGATGTAGAAAAAATAGAACTATTAAAAAAAGCAATAGATGAAACTGGTGCAAAGGTTGTGTTAAGCTCATCATGGAGATATACAAAAAAAGCACAGGATTTAAAGGCACTATTAGCACATTATGAGATTTATACAGATGTAACTCCATTTATACAAAATAATAGAGGAGTAGAAATCAAACAATGGTTATCTAATAATGAAAATGTAGAAGATTTTATTATAGTTGATGATGAAATTTTTAGTTCTTATGATGAAGAATTACTAGGAAAATTAGTGAAAATATCCAATGAGAATGGCCACGGTTATGGAGAAGGTTTACTTCCTAAAGATATAGATGAAATTATTAATAGGTTAGGCAGGAACAGAAATATAGAATCTATAGAAGAATTTGAAAGATAAATTACATATAAAGGTAGGATTAAATAAATATGGATAAATTTAAGGAAATAAGACCTATTGTTCTTGGAATAGTAAAAAGATATAATAAAATATTAGTTAGTGAAGGATATGACAAAGTTAAACAGGAAGTATTTTATAGAAGTATAGGTGGAGGAATTGAATTTCTTGAAAATAGTAAAGATGTATTAAAAAGAGAATTTAAAGAAGAACTTGATATAGATATTAATGTAGGAGAGTTTCTAGGGATTTCTGAAAATATATTCATATACAATGGAAAAAATGCACATGAATTAATATTGTTTTATAATGTTAAATAGATGAGTCTGATTATAAAGAAAGATATCATATAGTAGATGATAATTGTGATACAGATGCAATATGGATAGATGTAAATAAATTTAAGAATAAAGAATTAAGAATATATCCTGAACAAATATTTAAATATTTAGAATAGCAATAACTTATAAGTTGAGAAAGTGAGATGGAAAATATGGAGAAAGGTATTATAATTTACCAATCAAAGTATGGTGCTACAAAAAAATATGTGAATTGGTTAATTGAAGAAACTAATTTTGATTGCATAGAAACACAAAATGTAAAGATAAAAGATATTAAAAAATATAATACAATAATTTTATGTGGTGGAATTTATGCTTCTGGTATAGCTGGGTTATCATTTTTTAGAAGAAACTATGATGTTCTAAAGAATAAAAAATTAGCTATATTTTGTGTTGGCGCATCTCCATTTGAAGAAAAAGCATTTAATGAGGTGAAAACACATAATCTTAAAGAAGATTTAAAAAATATTCCTACATTCTATGGCAGAGGTGCTTGGGATGAAGAAAATATGACATTTAAAGATAGAACTTTATGCAAAATGTTACAAAAGGCAATAGTAAAGAAAGACCCTAATACTTATGAACCTTGGATGAAAGCATTGGTAAGTGCTGTGGGTGAAAAATGTGATTGGACTAATAAAGAATATATAAAGACATTATTAGATTACATTTCCTAAAAAATCGCAATTTTTTAGGAAAAGAAATAATACAAATAAAAAAATACATATTATTTAATATATAAAGAATAAAGTAAAGGTGTTTCAAAAATTGAAGCTTCTTTATTTTTTATTTTTTTAGACTTTTAGTCGAAAAAGCATTGACTAAATAAAAAAATAAGAATATAATTATATCAAAACCGACTAATAGTCTAAAAAGAGGTGCGATATGAAAAAAGAAGTAAGAAAAAAAGAATTAATCAAAATAGCTTACGAATTATTTATTACTAAAGGATACGAAAAAACTTCGGTAGATGAAATAATTGCAAAAGCAGGAATTGCTAAAGGAACTTATTATTATCATTTTGAAAGTAAAGAGCAAATGTTAGAAGATGTTGTTAATATGATGATAGATAGATGTGTAGAAAGAGCAAAAACAGTAGTAGAATCTAATTTAGATTTAGAGGAAAAGTTAGTATATACTATTCTTGCATTAAGGGTTACACCAGATGAACAATCAGTGGAAGATACAATAAATTCAAAAGAAAACATTATTTTACACAAAAAAACCAATGATAGAATTATAAATGAGGCAGTTCCAATACTTTCTAAAATAGTAAGAGAAGCAAAAGAAATAGGATTATTTAATTGTGATGATAATATTGAAGAAAGAGTAAGAATGACATTGATATTAAGCAATGAAATGTTTGATCACAATGAAGTGACAGAAGCGAATATTTTAGTATTTATAGATACGTTAGAAAAGATATATGGAGCCAAAACGGGAGCTCTTTCATTTATATCAAAATTAATAAAGGAGGATTAGAATGCAAGAAAAAATTATAAATGCTAAAAGTTTAGTTAAGAACTTTTCAAATGGTAATAGGATACAAACTATAATTAATAAATTAGATTTAGAGATATATGCTAATGATTTTACAGTTATAATGGGACCCAGTGGAGCAGGAAAATCTACTTTAATGTATCTTTTATCTGGAATGGATAAAGCAACAAGTGGAAGTATAACATTTAATAATAAAGATATTTGTAAAATGGACAATGATGAACTTGCAATATTTAGAAGAAAAAATTGTGGTTTTGTTTTTCAACAAATTTATTTACTTGATAAAATGAGTTTAATGGATAATGTATTAATATCTGGACTACTTGTAGCTAATAACAAAAAAGAAATTGTTAGAAAAGCAAAAGAGTTATTTAAAAAAGTAAATATTCCAGAAATTACATATAAGAAGAATATGAACCAAGTATCTGGTGGAGAATGTCAACGAGCAGGAATTGTAAGAGCTGCCATCAATAATCCAGCAGTTATATTTGCAGATGAACCAACTGGAGCATTAAATTCTGAAAATTCAAATGCTGTACTTGATGTTTTAACAGAATTAAATAATGATGGTCAAAGTATTATAATGGTTACACATGACAAAAAAAGTGCACTAAGAGGAAATAGGATTATATATTTAAAAGATGGTAAAATATCTGGAGAACTCATTCTAAATAAATATAAAGGAAATTATAATGAAAGAAATGAAAAACTAGATAACTTCTTAAAAGAGATGGGGTGGTAATATTGAAAAAAATAATTATCATGTCTAAGTACTTTTTTAAGAAAAATTTAAAGGATATTGTTTCATTTTCTATAATTCTTTTAATTGCAACAATATTATTTTCAAGTAGCATTATAATAAATAGGAATGTTAGCAAAGATTATGATAATGAATTTAATAGATTAAATACAGCAAGTAGTTTTTTTACAATACCAAGTATAGAATATGAGGATAGTTTACTAGAAGATATAAGAAATATTAAGGGAATTGAAGATGTTCAGGTACAAAATGGAGTAATGCTTACTATTCCAGTAGATATGGATGGACAAAAGCAAGAACAAAATCAAATATTTTATAGCATAAGTGATAATTATCACATAAATAAAAGAGAAATAATAAAAGAAACCAATGAGAGTGTGAAATTTGGAATATATCTTTCAAATTATACATTTATACATTCTGGATTAGATATAAAAGATAATTATGAATTTAATATAGATAATGTTCATTACAACTTTAACATCAAAGGTGTTGTAAATGAAATGCAGTATGGCAACTATACATCATCTATGCTAGGAGAATATTTAGAAAGTGATGCTTATAATTATTTACTTGAAAACAACAAAAGTAAAGAAGTATCTACAATTTCTGTAAAAGCAGAAGATAGTTATTTATCTTATAATAATGTATCAAAATATTTAGCTGGAAAAAATATCAATGTTATAAATAAAAATTACAAAGAACAAGCGAAAAATCAAAGACTTGCTATTTCAAATATATTAGTTTTAATACTTATTGTATTTTCTGGGTGTATGCTTATTGTAAGTTTATTTGTAAGTAAATTTAAAATAGAGCAAACTACCCAAGATGAAATGGCAAATATGGGAGCTTTAGAGGCTTTAGGATATACAAGTACAGAAATAATATTATCAAATATATTCCCATATATAATAAGCGGTTTATTATTTACTTTATTAGGTATAGTTATATCATATTCTGCATTACCACTTTTAAGCGTAATTATAGAAATGCAATCAGGCTTTAAATGGAAAGTAATATTAGATTTGTTGTCAAATGTAATAGTATTATTCATCAATCTAAGCTTGATAGTTATATTTACACTTATGGCATCATTAAAAATAAGAAAACTAAATCCGATAAATGCTATTAGAGGTTATTCTTCTAAAGAAAATAGTAAAAATTATTTTGAAATAGAAAAAAGCACTTTTAATATACATTTGATTTTAATGTTAAAAAATTTTATGAACACAAAAAAACAAAATATATTACTAGGCATTGTTTTGTTTTTTATAACAGTTGTGTCCTCGTTTATAGGAATATTATTTTACAATATAAATATGAATCCTATTAATTTTATTAATACTTTAGTAGAAGAACATCCATCAGTTATTGTTGAAGCTAATAAAGATTTGAGATATGAAATAAAAAGCGAAGACAATGTGAAAAATGCTATATATTATGATGAAAATGCAACTTTAAATTATAAAGACAATTCTTATAAAACTTTTGTAGCAGAGAATTTCGAACTACTTTCAAATGATTTATGTTATGAAGGAGTTAACCCTAAGAATAGTAATGAAGTAGGACTAGGTAGCAAAATTAAAGAAACTTATAACATAAAAATTGGGGACAGCATTATATTAAGCAAAAATGGAGTTGAAAAAGAATACAAAGTTGTTGGATTTGTTCAATCAGTAAATTATTCAGGGGAAATCATTGAAATGACTTTGAATGGATATAAAAAGTTAGATACATCATATTTACCAAAAACAATATATACTTACCTTGAAAAAGAAGATGAGGCAAAAGAATTTATAGATAAGATTAAATATAAATATGATAGTGATATTATTTCGACTATGAATTATAAAGAATCAATGGATTCAGCTATGAGCATGTATGTTTCACTAATAAGCATTGTATGCATCGTAATTATTGTGATTACTTTATTACTGATTTATTTAGTTTTATATATAGTAATCTCATCTATTATCACAAGAAAAAAACAAGAACTAGGAATATTTAAAGCAATAGGATATGAAAATAAACAATTAGTAAGGCAATTAGTTGGAGGTTTTATACCTAGCACTATTATTTCTACCATACTAGGAATAATAGTAAGTAAAATATTCATGAATGACATATATACTACAATTTTCAAAACAGTTGGAGTATATAAAGCAAGCTTTGAATATCCATATATAGTATTTTTGATTATAGTAAGTTTATTAATATTAAGTACAATAACTATTGGAACTATACTTGCAAGAAAAATAAAGAAAATATCAGTATATTCATTAATAAAAGATTAGGAGGGATGGATTATGAATAAGGAGAAATTTATTAAAGAATTAGAAAAAGTTACAGGATTAGATAATGGTAAATGTATCATTATTAATAGTATATTAGAAAGTAATTATATTGTAGGAAAGAAGAATAGAGAAAAAATTATGTGTGATGTAATGGAACAATTAGAAATGTCAAGAGAAGAAGCAGAGAAGATATATGAATTTGTAATGTCTATTCTGGGTAATGGAATTAAAGATAAATTAAGACATCCCTTTGGAACGCAAGACTAATTTAAACAGACAAATTATAATATATGAGGTAGATTATTTTGGAATTAGAAATTAGAGGATTAAGAAAAAAATAATGTATTAGACTTAAATAAAAAGAAAGTGTCATTAAAATGTTTATTATATAGTAAAAAGATAGGTAACTAAAAAATTACATGTTAGGAGTAAAAATATGAGAATAATTGAAGTAGAAGATATAACAATAACACTAATAAGTCAACTATTAGAATTATGGGAAGATTCAGTAAAAGCAACACATTTATTTCTATCTAATGAAGAAATAAATAATATAAAAGAATATGTACCACAAGCTATTTCTGGAGTATCACATGTAGTAATTATAGAAAATGAAAGCCATCAACCTATTGCTTTTATGGGAATAGAAGATACAAAACTTGAGATGCTATTTATTAAAAATAGTGAAAGAGGAAAAGGACTAGGAAAACAATTATTAAACTATGGTATAGAAAATTATAATGTTAATGAACTAGCAGTAAATGAACAAAATCCTAATGCAAAAGAATTTTATGAATATATGGGATTTAAAACTTATAAAAGAACAGAAGTAGATGAGCAAGGAAATCCTTATCCAATTCTATATATGAGATTAGAAAGATAATTTACAATAAATAGAGTAAGCAATTAAATTGAAAATTACTTGCTTTTTATGATATAATCGAAACATGAGATAGTAATTTATAGAGTTGGAATATGTTTAGTCATATCTTTCAGAATATGTTTCAGTTTGATTTTTACAAAAAAAAGTAAAGATAAGCAATAATATAAATTACAATTAACAGAAAAACAAAAAGAGAGAGGGTATAAAAAATGTCTATGTTTAGTGGAATTCAAAAATGCCCAAGAAATAACTCCGTTAGACTTAAATCATCAAGGAAATATGGATGACTGGCTAATTATAGAAAAAATAGAAGATGTTGTTGTAGGTATAAGTATTCTTTACAACTATGAAAATTTAAGATTTTAGGAGAGAAATAGTATGGCAATGTGGAATCCGTGGAGAGGATGTAAAAAATGTAGTGATGGGTGTTTACATTGCTATATTCATAAAGGCGATTCAAAAAAAAATATAAATACCAATGAAATTATTAAAACAAAAGACTTTGAAAAGCCAATAGAGAAATTAAAAAATGGTAATTACAAAATGAAGTCTGGAATAGTCTATCTATGCTTTTCTACTGATTTCTTAATTGAAGAAGCGGATGAGTGGCGAAGTGATTGCTGGGATATGATAAAAGAAAGACAAGATTGTACTTTTCTATTTCTAACAAAAAGAATTGATAGATTTATGAAATGTATTCCAGATGACTGGGAAGATGGATACGATAATGTAGTTGTATGTTGTACCATTGAAAATCAAAAAAATGCAGATTATAAATTATCAATTTTTAAAGATTTACCAATAAAGCATAAAGGTATTACAGCACAGCCCCTATTAGAAAATATTGATGTAGAGAAATATCTTGATAATGTTGAATTAGTTGTAGTGGGGGGAGAATCTGACATAAATGCTAGGGCATTCAATTATGACTGGGCATTAGATATTAGAGAACAATGTATAAGAAAAAATGTTAGTTTTGAGTTTAGGCAATGTGGAACTTATACAATAAAAGATGGAAAACAATATAAAATACAAACAAAAGACTTGTGTAAACAAGCAAAATTGGCAAATATTGATTATAAAAGTAGTAGCTAATTACAATATCTAGGGCTAATTATAAAAACTAATTATAAAATAAATTGCATTAGCCAAATGTTAGCAAGAAATGTCGGGCAAAGTAAAACATTTTAAAGTAAAATATACTTGTGAACAGAAAGGAAAGAATATGAACTGGATTGAATCAATTAGTAGAGCTATAGAATATATAGAAGACAACTTAACAAATGATTTAAAGATAGAGGATATTGCTAGCTATTCTTATATCTCATCATTTTATTTTCAAAAAGGATTTTCAATTATTTGTGGTTATGGAGTTGGAGAATATATTAAAAATAGAAGATTATCTATGGCAGGTAAGGAAGTTATAAATACAGATAAAAAAATAATTGATATAGCAATGGAATATGGATATGGTTCTCAAGACAGTTTTACTAAAGCATTCAAAAGATTTCATGGATTTACTCCTACAGAAGTTCGTAATACTGGTGCTACGATAAAAGATTTTGCACCAGTAAAGGTAAATTTAATTTTGAAAGGTGGCTATACTATGGAGTATAAAATTGAAGAAAAAGAGGCTTTTAAAATTGTCGGTTTAAAAGATAGCTTTAAATATGAAAGTGCTGAACAAGATATACCTAAACTATGGAAGAAGTTTTTTATGAAGTCTGTATTTAGTAAGATAAATGCAAAATATGCAGTTAATATTGATGCTACTTTAGGCTGTAATTTGTTTGATTATGTTATAGGAGATGACTATAATGCTGAAAGAAAAGTACCAAAAGATTTTGAAATAATAGAAATACCAAAACTAACTTGGGCTATTTTCCCATGTATAGGAAAAGCAAGCAAAAGTATAAGAGAAGTAAATAAAAAAATATTTAAAGAATGGTTGCCTAACTCAAATGATTATGAAATAGCAGCAGGTTATAATATTGAATGTTATTCTAATCCCAAAGACTATAAAAAAGGAATAGATGATGAAAAATATTATTGCGAGGTTTGGATTCCTATTAAGAAAAAATAATAGAATCTACAAGATAGATAATTATCCTTATAAATTACAATAAGTAGGGCAAATGTATTACAAAAATTTATAAATATTATAGACAAATTTTAAATAGTATTGTAGAATAATAGGAATAGGAAATGATGATAAGCAGATGTGGTTTTGCCACCAATTTTTACGAATCTTCGTAGGAGAGGTGGTGATGTTTATGGTTAAAGCAATACTATTTTTAATAATATCTTTAATGTTTTCTTTAACATTAAACGTTGCCTTGACAGCAGTTCTGTATAAGAACTGGGTTGATAAGCAACTACATAAATAAAAAAAGCTCACATCTGTAAATTTGACGATTTAGATGTGAGTTTTTATATCTATTTTGGCATAACCACGTTTGTGGATTTGTCATTTCCTATATTTATTATAATCTATTTATAAGTAAAAAGTCAATAAATACGATAAAATTTAGAATGAATAAAATATAAATCAGTGCGACAACTTACAATTTATGGAGTTGAGGGAATATGAATAAGGAAGTATTGTTATCAAATATAGATAAAGTTCATACTACAGAAATGGGTATTCATAGAATTAAGAAAAATCTTAAATTAGACACTAATGATGTAGTTGAATATTGTAAAAATAAAGTTATAGATAAAAACTGTAATATATATAGACAAGGTAAGAATTGGTATTGTGAAATTGATAATATAATAATAACTATTAACTCATATAGTTATACAATTATTACAGCACATATTATTCGCTAAATTACAATAGGTCGAGAGGAATAAAATTTATGGATATAAAGTTGTTTTTTCAAGCAATCATAAAATTTATTATGGGTGTATTGTTAATAGGATTATTGTTATTCATACCTGCAAATACTATTTATTACTGGAATGCATGGCTATTTCTGGGGCTTTTATTTGTCCCAATGTTTATTGTAGGAATTGTTTTAATGATAAAAAATCCAGAACTATTAAGGAAAAGATTAAATGCAAGAGAAAAAGAAAATGAGCAAAAACAAGTAATTGCAGTTAGTGGTTTAATGTTTCTACTTGGTTTTATAATTGCAGGATTAAATTATAAATATAATTGGATAGTAATTCCTAATATAGTAGTAATCATTTCTTCAATTTTATTTATATTAGCATATATTTTATATGCAGAAGTATTAAGAGAAAATACTTATTTATCTCGTACCATTGAAGTACAAGAAAATCAAAAAGTAATTGATAAAGGATTATATAGAGTTGTAAGACACCCAATGTATGCAATAACTATTTTGTTATTTTTAACAATGCCTTTAATCTTAGGATCTATTGTGTCATTTATGATTTTTTTAGCATATCCAATTATAATTAGTAAAAGAGTTAAAAATGAGGAGAAAGTGTTAGAAAAAGAACTACTAGGATATGCAGAATATAAAAAGAAAGTCAAATATAAAATAATTCCGTTTATATGGTAATCAGAAAATTACAATTAGGAGTGATAGAATATGGAAACAAAAATTATAAATAATATAGCAGTTGTAAAAAGTAATGAAATTATAATAAAAGATGTTCAATCAGCAATTGATTTTATTATGACTATAAAATATGAAACAAACTGTAATAAAATAGCGTTAAATAAAGAAGCAGTAGTAGAAGATTTTTTCATATTAAGTAAAGGCTTAGCTGGAGAGGTTTTACAAAAATTTATAAACTACCAAACTAAATTTGCTATCTATGGAGATTATTCGAAATATACAAGTAAACCATTAAAAGATTTTATATATGAAAGTAATAATGGAAAAGATATATTTTTTATAAAAAATAAAGATGAAGCAATAAAAATATTAAGTAAGTAAAAAGATATGTATTTATAATTAGATTAGTTTTAATACTAGTCTAATTTTTTTGAAAAAATTTTTAAGAAACTATTGACTTTGAGTTAACTCTAAGTGATATATATAATATAGAAAAGATTTAGGAGGTATAAAAAATGGAGAAACAAACAGCTGGTAGAAAGAATTTAGGAAAGTTGGCTCCAAAATTTGCTGAATTAAATGATGATATATTGTTTGGAGAGATTTGGAGTAGAGAAAATGAATTATCTTTAAGAGATAGAAGTATGATAACAATATCAGCTTTAATGGCACAAGGGTTATTTCCACAATTAAAATCACATTTTATTATGGGAAAAAAACATGGGATTACAAAATCTGAAGCAGTAGAAATTGTAACACAATTAGCATTTTATAGTGGTTGGGCAAAGGCTTGGAGTGCTTTTCCATTGATAGAGGAAGTCTATAGCGGAGACAAGAATGAAAAAACAGAACATGGGGGAGTTTTTGGACAAGGAGAACCTAACGTGAATTTTGCTAAGTATTTTGTTGGAAATTCATACTTAAAACCATTAACAAATCCAAATGAAACAAAAGTATTTATTACAAATGTAACATTTGAACCAAAGTGCAGAAATAATTGGCATATACATCATGCTACAAATGGTGGAGGACAAATCTTAATATGTGTAGATGGAGAAGGATGGTATCAAGAAGAAGGAAAGAAACCACAAAGTTTAAAAGTAGGAGATGTGATAACAATTCCTGCAAATATAAAACATTGGCATGGAGCTAAAAAAGATAGTTGGTTTAGTCACTTAGCAGTGGAAGTTCCAGGAGAGAATATAAGTAACGAATGGTGCGAAAAGGTTACAGATGAAGAATATAATAATTTATAGAATGTAACAATATGGAGGTAAAATAAATGACAATAGCAGAAGTAGGAAAAAAATACAATTTAACACCAGATACATTAAGATACTATGAAAGAATTGGTTTAATATCAAATGTTCCAAGAACTGAAAATGGAATAAGAAATTATGATGATAAAACTTGTAAAACAATTGAATTTATTAAATGTATGAGAGATGCGGGAGTTGAAATTGGGAGTTTAATAAAATATATTAATTTATTTGAACAAGGAAAAGGGACAGCAAAGAAAAGAAAACAATTATTAGAAGAACAAAGAGAAAAACTATTAGAAAAACAAAAAAATATTAATGATACAATTAATAAGTTAAATTATAAATTAGAACTTTATGAAGAAATAGTTGCAGGTAAAAGAAAGGATTTTACTGAAATAGAAGAATGATTTTAGGAGGAAGATTATGAATAAACAGGCTATAATTATACTTATAATAATTGTAATAGTGATGACTTTAGGAATATTTATATTTATAAAACATGTAGAAAAAAATAAAGATTTAAAAAATATCGAAAATATAAATAGGAAAAGTGAAGATATTTATAGTAAAGAAAACAAAAAAGACAGTGTAGTTTTATATTTTTCTGCCACAGGTACAACTAAAAGAGTTGCAGAATATATAAAGGAAGAAACAGATAGCAATATAATAGAAATTATATCAAAAGAAAAATATACATCTGATGATTTAAATTATAATAAAAATTGTAGAGCAAATAGTGAACAGAATGATATAAATAGTAGACCAGAAATATTTAATACAATTGATATTTCAGATTACAAAATAATATATTTAGGTTACCCAATTTGGTGGGAAGATGTTCCAAAAATAATTTTAACACTATTAGAAACAACTGATTTTGCTGGAAAAACTGTAATTCCTTTTTGTACATCTGGAGGAAGTAGTATAACCAAAAGTGTAAATACACTAAATAGCTATAAAGAAATTAATTGTAAGGATGGAAAAACATTTAATAGCAGAACTACCAAAGAAGATGTAAAGTTATGGATTAATGAATTAAACATAAGTAATTCTAGTATAAATAAAGTTAAAAATGAAGAAAGTAATATTGATATAATTACAATAAAAGTAAATAATGAAGTATTAAATATTAAGTTAGAAAATAATTCATCTGCGAAATCTTTTGTAGAAAAGTTAAAAGAAGGAGATATTACTGTAGATGCACATGATTATAGTAATTTTGAAAAAGTTGGTGAATTGGGATTTGATTTACCGACAAATGATACAAATATAAAGACAGAGGCAGGAGATTTGATACTATATCAGGGGAATAAAATTGTTTTGTATTACGATACAAACACATGGAATTTTACTAAGATTGGTAAAGTTCAAAATAAAACACAAGAGGAACTAAAAAGACTTTTAGGAGATGAAAGTGTAACTTTAGTATTTTCTATTTAAGAGATATAAAATAAATAAAGAAAGTGAGAGATAAAATGAAAGAAGAGTTGGAATTAGTACAAGAATGGGATAAGACATTCCCTAAAAGTGAAAAAGTAAATCATAGAAAAGTAACATTTAATAATAGATTTGGAATTACTTTAGTAGCTGACTTATATGAACCAAAAGATGCACAAGGTAAGCTTCCAGCAATAGCAGTAAGTGGACCTTTTGGAGCAGTAAAAGAACAATGTAGTGGACTATATGCTTTAAAAATGGCAGAAAGAGGTTTTGTGACAATAGCATTTGATCCATCATTTACAGGAGAAAGTACAGGAACACCTAGATATGTAGCATCTCCTGATATAAATACAGAAGATTTTAGTGCAGCAGTTGATTTCTTATCTGTACAAGAAAATGTTGATTTTAAAAAAATTGGAATTATTGGTATATGTGGTTGGGGAGGCTTAGCTTTAAATGCTGCAAGTATTGATACAAGAATTAAAGCTACTGTTTGTTCAACTATGTATGATATGAGTAGAGTAAATCATAATGGATATTTTGATTCAACAAGTGAAGAAGAATTATATGAATTGAAGAAATCATTAAATGCTCAAAGAATAGAAGACTTTAAAAATGGAGAATATAAATTAGGAGGTGGAGTATTAGATATTGTACCAGAAGATGCACCATTCTATGTTAAAGATTATTATGATTACTATAAAACATCTCGTGGATACCATAAAAGAAGCTTAAATTCAAATGGTGGATGGAATGTGACTTCAAGCTTATCATTTATAAATACACCACAGCATACATTTGCGAGTGAAATAAAAAATGCAGTATTGATTATTCATGGAGAAAAAGCTCATTCTTGCTATTTTAGTAAAGATGTATTTAAAAAATTAAATGGAAATAATAAAGAATTAAAGATTATTCCAAATGCAGTTCATACAGATTTATATGATAAAGTAGAAATTATACCATTTAATAAAATGGAAGAGTTTTTTAAGGAGAACTTTAAATAGATTACAATATACTGGATAGAGCAATCTAGAGTATATAAGAAAAAATATATATTATACATTAGAGTACAGATAGTAGAGTATTTATTATCTGTATTTTTGTTATATCATACAGGTGCTTTAATATTGCATAAAAAAGTTATAGATAAAAGTAATGGTATTTTTAAATTTAATAAATTTTAATAAAATTATTGACAAGTAGGAAAATATAACGTAAAATACAAACAATAGTTCAGAAGAGTCAAAATTATTTAAAAAGGCAAAATCTACTATTAATGAACATATAAAGAATATATACAAAGAAGGAGAATTAGTAGAAACAGAAACAATGACTAAATTCGGAAATTCCGAATTTGCCAATAAACCAACTAATTATTACAATTTAGATATAATTATATCTGTTGGATATCTTGTAAAATCACAAAATGGAAAAATTAAAATATGTGGAAAAGATTGTAAGCATAGATTAGTTAACAACTATGGCAAACCTATCTATGTTATTTCACTGAAAATATGTTATAATGTTCCTGAAAAAGGAAACTTAGAGTATTAATAAATATATATTTACAAAATAGCATGAGCAAATACATAATTTTAGTATTTATAAGGAGAAAGTATAAAATGAAAAATACATTGAAAATGAATTGTCTAGGAGATAGTATTACATATGGATATATAAATAAACAAGGTGAAGCAATGGAAAAAAGTTATCCTACAGTATTAAAAGAAATATTAGATTTAGAAACTGTACGAAACTATGGAATAAATGGAAGCACAATTGCTGATGGAAAAAATCCTATGTATATTCGATATAAAGATATGGATGATGATGCTAATATTATAAGTGTGCTTGCTGGTACAAACGATTTTGGAAAAAAATCAATTGATAATCCACCATTAGGAACAAAAGAAGATAATAAAGGAAATACAGTATATGGAGCATTAAATATTTTGTGTAAAGGTCTAAAACAGAAATATCCAAATGCTTTAATATTTTTTATGACACCATTACGTTGTGAGAATGATACAATTCCTAATAAATGTAATTATACACTAGAAGATGTAAAAGAAGCAATTGAAGAAATTTGTTCAAAATATGAAATTCCAATATTAGACTTATATAGTATAGGAGACTTTTTTCCAGAGGATAAGATATTTTTAAAACAATATGGTATTGATGGAGTACATCCAAATCAAAAATTTGTAAAAGAAATATTATCAAACAAAATTGCTAATTTTATAAAAGAAAATATAGAAGATTAAAAATAAAGCTCAAAACCTTACAAAAATGTAAGGTTTTTGTAAGTTAAATCGATGGCAATTTTTCTATGAGAATATTATAATAAGGTTAAATTGAAAGGAGTTTTATTATGGAAAAGATTTTAGAAGTAAAAAATGCTGAAAAATACTATGGAACAAAGTCAAATTTGAGTAAAGCAATAGACAATATTAGTTTTAATGTAAACAAAGGAGAGTTTGTAGGAATAATGGGAGCAAGTGGGTCAGGTAAAACTACACTTTTGAACTGTATATCTACAATAGATAGAGTAACATCAGGACATATCATAATTAATGAAAAAGATATTACAAAACTAAAAGGAAATAAACTAAATAAATTTAGGAGAGAAGAATTAGGATTTATTTTTCAGGATTTTAACTTACTAGACACATTAACAGCTTATGAAAATATTGCATTAGCACTTACTATTCAAAAAATAAATGCAAAAGAAATTGATACAAGAGTAAAAGAAATAGCTAAAAAACTAGGAATAGCAGAAATATTAAACAAATATCCATATCAAGTATCAGGAGGACAAAAGCAAAGAATTGCATCAGCAAGAGCAATTATTACAAATCCAAAGATTATATTAGCAGATGAACCAACTGGTAGTCTAGATTCGAAATCAGCTAGACAATTATTAGAAAATTTTGAATATCTAAATCAAAAAATGGATGCCACTATTTTAATGGTTACACATGATGCTTTTACAGCTTCTTATGCAAATAGAATTTTATTTATTAAAGATGGAAAAGTATTTAATGAATTAATTAAAGGAAATGATACAAGAAAACAGTTCTTTGAAAAAATAATTGAGGTGCAAACACTCCTTGGAGGTGATTTGAACGATGTTATTTAAGTTATCTTTTAATAATATGAAAAAAAGTATAAAAGACTATAGCATATATTTTTTAACATTAGTATTAGGAGTTGCAATATTTTATATGTTTAATTCTTTAGAAAGTCAACAAGCAATGTTACAAGTATCTCGGTTCACAAAGAGAAATGATAAAATTGATGATATCTATGTTAGGATTTGTATCAGTATTTGTAGCAGTTATATTAGGATTACTAATTGTATATGCTAATAATTTCCTAATTAATAGAAGAAAAAAAGAATTTGGGATTTATATGACTATTCGGAATGGGAAAAAGACAAATATCAAAAATTATCTTAATAGAAACTATATTGGTAGGAATTATTTCACTTGTAATAGGCCTTGTAATTGGTATATTTGCTTCACAATTCATGTCAATATTAGTTGCTAAAATGTTTGAAGCAGATATGAGTGAATTTCAATTTATATTTTCAACAGAAAGTTGTATAAAAACCTGCATCTATTTTGCAGTAATGTATTTTGCAGTAATGTTTTTTAATACTTTTACAATATCAAGATATAAATTAATTAACTTATTAAATGCAACAAAGAAAAATCAAAAAGTAAAAATAAAAAATCCACTTTTATCGGTATTAGTATTTGTTTTAGGAAGTAGTATATTAGGATATGCCTACTGGAAAGTAACAGGAGATGTACATTCTTTAACTACAGCAGATAAAATATTGCCACCTATTATAATGGGAATAGTAGGAACAATAGCTATTTTCTGGTCTTTATCAGGATTTATTTTACAAGTAATTAAAAGTAGACAAAAAATATATTTAAAAGGTACAAATATGTTTGTATTAAGACAAATAAATAATAAAATTAATACAATGGTTGTAAGTATGAGCGTTATTTGTTTAATGTTATTTATGACAATTACTATTCTTTCTTCAAGTTTAGCATTAAGAAATACAATGCAAAGAGAATTAATTGAAATGACACCAGTAGACTTGAATTTATATAAAACAGCAAATCTACCTGAAAGTTCTATAAATAGGTATGGGCAAACTATTAATTATACAAAAGAACAAAGAGAAGATTCTAAAATATCAATAATAGAAACAATGATTAATAATGGATTTGATATGAATAATCTAAAAGATGTTATAGAAATACCAATATATACATGTAATGAATTAACTTGGGAAAAATTCTTTGGAGATAAAATAGAAGAAATAAGACTACAATTTCCAATGCTTGCTTACAATACAGAAGAACAGATAGTAAAAATATCAGACTATAATAAAATAGCTAAAATTTATGGAATTGAAACATATGATTTAAAAGATGACGAATATATTATGCTTTGTGACTTTGATTCTATGAAAAAAGTAAGAAACAAAGTTTTAGAAAAAGGAAATACTATCAAAATAACAGGAAAAGAATATAAATCAAAATATAATGAATGTAAAAGTGGATTTGTTGTGATGTCAACAAGTCATACAAACACAGGAATTATATTAGTGCCAGATAACTGTCCTTTAACAGAAGAAATGAAGGAAATGACTTTTTTAGCAGCAAACTATAATGCAAATACAGATGAAGAAAAAGAAAAAATAGAGCCACTATTTACAAGCAATGATTCAGGATTTATACAAAACTTAGCTAATAAAGGCTTAGAAATAGACGGATTAACAAAAATAAGTATTATTGAGTCAAGTGTAGGTTTGGCAACAATAGTAACTTTTATAGCAATTTATTTGGGAATCATATTCTTAATTGCAAGCTCAGCAATATTAGCTATTCAACAACTAACAGAAAGTTCTGATAATAAACAAAGATATTTAGTTTTAAGAAAAATTGGTTGTGACGAAAAAATGATAAATAAAGCACTATTTAGGCAAATTGGAATATTCTTTGGAATGCCACTTATTTTAGCAATTATACATTCTATATTTGGAATACAATTTGTTATTGAAATGATGTCAGGATTAGCAAGTAAAGCAGATTTATTACCATCAGTTATATCTACAGTTATTGTTATGGGAATAATATATGGAGCATATTTCTTAGCTACTTACTTTGGTAGTAAAAATATTATTAAGGAGGAATAAAAATGGAAGATATAAAAGAAAAAATACCTATAATATTAACGGCAATATTTGCGATAGTTATTTGTGTATTAGCATATTATTTTTTAGAATTTCATGAATCAATTTACTATACTAAAATAGATAATAATAAAATAGAAAAGATATCTAGCACAGATGATATGAAATATGAATATACCTTGGATTGTTACAATGAAAACGGAAAGAAAAAAGAAATAAAATTTAAAACAAGTAGAGAATTAAGAGAAGATGCATATTTATCATTAATAGTAAAGTTAACAGGAGTAAATAAGTGGGATGAAATACAATATAATGAACTTCCCAATAATGTTAAATTAAATTATACAGAATAAATAGTACCACAGAAAGTAAGGTGGTTTAAATGGAAGTATTAAAAAAAGTAATATTTGCAGTAGTATTAATTTTAATAAGTATAGGATTAATAGTGGTAGGAAATGGAAGTGAAATGTATAAAAATGCATTAAAAGAAATGCCTCTATCAGAAAAAATATCAAATATTGAGCAAAAAGAAAATTATACTAAAATAGAAGAAGTTCCTAAGATGTATATAAATGCAGTTATAGCAGTTGAAGATCATAGGTTCTATAAGCATAATGGAATAGATATAATTGCAATAACAAGAGCAGCCATTAATGATATAAAAGCAATGGGATTTGTTGAAGGAGGAAGTACTATTACACAACAATTAGCTAAAAACATATACTTTACACAAGAAAAGAAAATTACTAGAAAAATTGCTGAAGTGTTTATGGCTTTTGAAATAGAAAAAAGTTATGATAAAGACGAAATATTAGAATTATACTTAAATACAAGCTATTTTGGAGATGGTTATAATACATTAAAAGAAGCATGTAGAGGATATTTTAATAAAGAGTTAAATGAAATGACAAATAGTGAATGTATATTATTAGCTGGAATACCAAATGCACCATCAGTATATAGCCCTACAAAAAATCCAAATCTTACAAAACAAAGACAAAAACAAGTTATAAATAAGATGATTAAATATGGTTATTTAACACAAATAGAAGCAGACAAAATAATAAATCAAAAGTAATATAATATTGAATGCAAGGGAGTTAAGTTAGGTATTACAATATAAGAAGTGGGAAAACTTTGCTAAAGTTATAAAAATAGAGCAAAATTAGCTTGTAAAAATAGCGGGAGAAATATTGATGATGATTTTCCTGAGGTCAAGAAAATCGTTGAAGCAGGAGCATTACATAAGAAAATACTTGATTTTATGGGAAATGAAGAATTAGCAGCAAATTTATTTCGTATTACACAAACAGAAGCTAAATTAAAAAGAGAAAATGTAAGAAACAAAGAAAAAGCTAATCAAACACATTATACTGTTTGTAAAACCGTAAGAAAAGCTATAGAAGATATTGGAGGAACAATGCCAGAAGATTTACCAACTCCAGAAAAGAGTATTAAACAAGTAGAAAAAGAACAGCTTGAGAGATTAAAAAACAAGAAGTAATGTTAGATGAATAACAGAAAAATAAAGTGTATTAATAATTTAATTTATTATATACTTTATTTTTTTCTTATACTGACCCGCCAGTCCAAAGCATTTTTAAAACATTTTGTGGTATAAAATACATAATACTTAAAAATGAGGTTGGAAAAAATATGAGTGAAAGATTATATAGTTATTTAGAAATAAGTGACTTAAAAGATATGTTAAATAAAACAAATAAATTATATGGAGAAAGACCAGCATACAAAATAAAAATAACTGATGGAAAGTATAAAGTATTTACACATAGTGAAGTAAGAGACATGATAGATGGTATTCGGAACATCGTTAATAAATATAGGATTAAAAGGAAAAAGAATTGCAGTTATAGGAGAAAATAGATATGAATGGGAAATCGCATATTTATCCATAGTCTGTGGCACAGGAATAGTCGTACCAATTGATAAATCTTTACCTGAAAATGAGCTAAAATCTGTCATTGAAAGATCAAAAGTTGAAGCAATTTTCTGTTCAGGTAAATATGTAGAAATACTAGAAAGATTTAGGTGTAATGGTATAGGAAAATTAAAACATATAATTTCGATGGATTTAGATGAACACAAAGAAGGTATTTATTCAGAAAAAGAATTAGCCATAACGGGAAGAAAGCTTATAGATAAAGGCGACAAAAGTTTTATTAATGCAAATATAAATCCAGAAGAAATGAGTATAATGCTTTTTACATCAGGAACTACATCACAATCTAAAGTAGTTGCACTATCACATAAAAATATATGTACAAACTTAATGGATATAGGTTCAATATTAGATGTGAATTCAAATGACGTATTATTATCTATTTTGCCTATACATCATGTTTTTGAATGTACAGTAGGTTTTCTATTTTCATTATATAAAGGAGCTCAGACAGTATTTTGTGATGGAATAAGACATATTGTTCAAAACTTAAATGAATATCATGTTTCTGTTATGGCATGTGTTCCAGCAATATATGAAAGAATATTTAAAATAATAAGAAAAGGAATAGAAAAGCAAGGAAAACTTGAAGAGATTTTGCAAAAAGAAGAAAAATACAAAAATGCTACGATGCAGGAAAGAAAAGAAGTATTCAAAGAAATACATGATATGTTAGGCGGAAATATTAAACTATTTATAAGTGGTGCAGCAGCTCTTGATAAAAATATTGAAGAAAAATATAGATTACTAGGATTAAATTTGGTTCAAGGATATGGATTAACAGAAACATCTCCTGTTATAGGTGTTGGGAGTAATAAATATCACAAAATAGGAACAATAGGAAAAAAAGTTCCAAGTGTGGAAGTAAAAGTTATAGATAAAAATGATGAAGGAATTGGAGAATTAATAGTAAAAGGACCTAGTATAATGCTTGGTTATCTTGACAACGAAGATGCTACTAAAGAAGTAATTAAAAATGGATGGTTTCACACTGGGGATTTAGCTAAAATAGATGATGAAGGTTATATTTTTATATGTGGAAGAAAGAAAAGTGTTATTGTTTTGAAAAATGGAAAAAACATTTTTCCAGAAGAAATGGAAAATCTAGTAAATAGAATTGAAGGAGTAAAAGAATCTTTCATATTTGGAAAACAAAAATCAGAAGACAAAGATGATATAAAAATAAATGTAAAGATAGTATTTGATAGAGATATTGTAAAAGATGTTTATAAAACAAGTAATGATAGAGAAATATATGAAGCATTATCTGAAAAAGTAAAAGAGATAAACAAAACTATGCCACAATATAAAGCAATTAGAGGAATAATTTTAACAGAAGAACCATTAATAAAAACAACTACAAATAAAATAAAAAGGCAGGCAAATCTTGATGCAATTGAAAAATCTTAAAACAGAATTTTTAGGTAAAAATAATATTTACTATAAAGAAATAGATTCAACACAAAATGAAATATGGAATCTTTATGAGCAAAATTCACCAAATGGAACATTGGTTATGGCAGATATACAAACTTCTGGAAGAGGTACACATGGGAGAATATGGCATACAGATGAGCCAAACAATATAGCATTTTCATTTTTCATTAGAATGGATTGTAATATTAAAAAATTAGAAGGAATAACTATAGAAATTGCAAAAATAATAGTAAATATTTTTAGAAATAAATATGAAATTAATCTAAAAATTAAAAAACCAAATGACATTGTATTTAACAATAAAAAAATAGGTGGAATATTAACTCAAACAAAAGTTACTGGTGAAATCGTTAAATGTTTAGCTATTGGAATTGGAATAAATACCAATCAAGAAAAATTTGCTAAAAATATTAATAAAATAGCTACTTCAATAAAAAAAGAATTTAATATAGATATAAACACAGAAGAATTTATAGAAGAATTCTGTAATGAATTTGAGAAAGAAATTATAGAAAGGATTGGGAAATGATATGAAAATAGGATTTTTATTTCCAGGGCAAGGATCACAAACTATAGGAATGGGAAAAGACATATATGAAAATTATGAAGTTGCAAAAAATGTATATGAAAGAGTAAAAAATATAACTAATATTGATATTGCAAAACTTTCATTTGAAGGACCAGAGGAAAGTTTAAATCAAACTAAATATACTCAGCTTGCAATATTAACAATGAGTTTAGCAATTATAGAAATACTAAATAAAAATAATATAAAAGCTGATATAGCAGCAGGATTAAGTTTAGGAGAATATTCAGCATTAATTTATAGCAAAGCAATATCTTTTGAAGAAGGAATAAAACTTGTTCAAAAAAGAGGAGAATATATGCAAGATTTATTACCTGAAGGAGAATGGCAAATGGCAGCAATTATGGGAATGACAGATGAACAAGTAGAAGAAGTTTGTAAAAAAGTAACATCAGGTTTTGTAGTTCCTGCAAATTATAATTGTGTTGGCCAAATAGCAATTTCAGGAGAAAAACAAGCTATATCAGAAGCAGAAAAAATTGCAAAAGAAATGGGAGTAAAAAAAGTAAGAGTATTAAAAACAGCAGGACCATTCCATACTGAAAAATTAATAGAAAGTTCACAAGCTTTAAGAAAAGAGTTAGATAATATAACAATACATAAATTCAACTCAAAAGTAGTTAAAAATTTAGATGGAACACCATATACAGAAAGTGATGATGTTAAAGATATCTTAGCAAAACATATTATAAATCCAGTTAGATTTTCTAAATCATTAGAAAGTATGATGAAAGAAGGAGTAGATACTTTTATAGAAATAGGACCAGGGAAAACATTATCAGGATTTGTAAAAAGACAAAAAGGTGAAAGAGAAATTAATATATTAAACATAAATAATGTAAAAACATTGGAAGATACAATGGAATTCTTAGAAAAAGGAGGAAAATAAAATGAGTAAAGTTGCGTTAATAACAGGAGCAACAAGAGGAATTGGAAGACAAATAGCAATTACACTTGCAAAAGAAGGATATGATATTGCAATAAATTACAGAAAAGAAAACAAAGATTTAATTAACACTAAGCAAGCAATTGAAGAAAATAATGTAAGATGTTTAGCTGTCCAAGGGGATGTATCTAATTTTGAAGAGACAGAAAAATTTGTAAAAGAAGTTATTTCAGAATATGGTAAAATCGATGTTTTAGTAAATAATGCAGGTATTACAAAAGATATGTTACTTATGAGAATGAAAGAAGAAGATTTTAAAAGTGTTATAGATGTAAATTTAATAGGAACATTTAATGTAACAAAAAATGTTATCCCACATATGATGAAAGCTCGCTCAGGAAGGATAATCAATATTTCATCTGTAGTAGGAGTTACAGGAAATGCAGGTCAAACTAATTATTCTGCATCAAAAGCAGGAATAATAGGATTTACAAAAAGTTTGGCAAAAGAAGTAGGCTCAAGAAATATTGCCGTTAATGCTATAGCACCTGGATTTATTGAAACAAATATGACAGATGTTTTAAAAGATGAAGTAAAAGATGAAATTGCAAAAAATATTCCTTTAAAAAGAATGGGAAATACTCAGGATGTTGCAAATGTTGTGAAGTTTTTAGCTTCAGAAGAGAGTTCATACATTACTGGGCAAGTAATTAATGTAGATGGTGGAATGGTAATGTAAAATATCATAGAAAGGAAATGAAAATATGGAAAAAAGAGTTGTAATTACTGGATTAGGAGCAATAACTCCAATAGGAAATAATGTAGAAGATACATGGAATGGAATTAAAAACCAAAAATGTGGAATTGATAAAATATCACTATTTGATAGTACAGGGTATAAAACAAGTTTAGCTGCAGAAGTAAAAGATTATGACCCATTAAAATATTTTGAAGTAAAAGAATCTAAAAGATTAGATAGATGTTCTCAATTCGCTTTAATTGGAGCAAGGGAAGCTTTTAAAGATAGTGGAATAACAAGTGAAAATACAAATTTAGATAGAGTAGGAATTTTTATAAGCTCTGGAATTGGAGGATTAACAACAATTCAAGAACAATGTAAAATACATTATGAAAAAGGCCATAGAAGAGTATCTCCAATGTTTATACCAATGTCTATAGCAAATATGCCAGCTGGAAATGTTGCAATTGAATTAGGCGTAAAAGGAGAGTCTATGTCAATAGTAACTGCGTGTAGCTCATCAACTCATAGTGTTGGAGAAGCATATAAAACAATTAAACATGGATATGAAGATGCGGTTATAGCAGGAGGAACAGAGGCTTCAATTTGTGAAGTTGGAATTGCAGGATTTGAAAACATGAAAGCATTATCTAATTCAGAAGATAAAACAAGAGCAAGTATTCCATTTGATAAAGAAAGAAATGGATTTGTTATGGGAGAAGGAGCAGGAATTGTTGTATTAGAAGAATTAGAACATGCAAAAAAAAGAGGAGCAAAAATCTATGCTGAAGTAATTGGTTATGGAGCTACTTCAGATGCTTATCATATTACTTCTCCAGAGCCTAATGGCGAAGGTGGAGCAAAAGCTATGATTAGAGCAATTGAAGATGCCAATATAAAACCAGAAGATATTGATTATATAAATGCTCATGGTACTTCAACACATTTAAATGATTCAACAGAAACTTTAGCAATAAAAAAAGCTCTAGGAGAAGCAAGCAAAAAAGTAATGGTAAGTTCAACAAAAGGAAACACAGGACATTTATTAGGAGCAGCTGGAGGCCTTGAAGCTATAATTTGTGCTAAAGCAATTCAAGAACAACTAATACCACCAACAATAAATTATAAAGAAAAAGATGAAGAATGTAACTTGGACATAGTTCCAAATGAAGTAAGAGAAGAAAAAGTTAATATTGTAATGTCAAATTCTTTAGGATTTGGAGGACATAATGCAAGTATAATTTTAAAGAAATATGAATAAAAAAGGCGTATAAAAATTAAAGAAAGGAATGATTCAAATGGAATATGAAAAAATAAAACAATTAATAAATGATATGGGAAATTCAGAATTAACCGCTATTGATATAGACTTTCCAGATGGTACAAAAATAAGTATGAAGAAAGAAGAAAAACAAACTAAAATAATAAACAATATAGTTGAAGATAATACAAAAGAACATAAAGCAATTCGAGAGAATATTGAAAGTTTAAAGAAAGAAGCTATATCAGAATTAAATATTATAAAATCTCCAATGGTTGGAACTTTCTACTTAAAACCTTCACCTACATCAGAACCTTATGTAGAAGTTGGAAAAGAAGTAAAAAAAGGTGATACGGTTTGTATTATAGAAGCAATGAAATTAATGAATGAAATAGAAACAGAATTTACAGGAAAAATCATGGAAGTATATGTGAAAGACGGAGAACCAGTTGAATATGGAGCACCTTTATTTGGAATAAAATAAGAAAAAATTATTTGTATTAAAGGGAGAGAATTAGAATGTTAAACAAAGAAGAAATTAAAAAGATAATACCACAAAGAGAGCCATTTTTAATGATAGATGAAGTGGAAGAATATATACCTGGAGAAAGTGCAGTAGCATATAAAAATGTAAATAAAGAAGAATGGTATTTTAAAGGACACTTTCCAGGAAATCCGATAATGCCAGGAGTTTTAATTACAGAAAGCCTTGCACAAACAGGAGCAATTGCAATTCTTTCAATGGAAGAAAATAAAGGGAAAAATGCTTTATTTGGTGGGATTGATAAAATGAAATTTAAGAGAATGATTGTTCCAGGAGATAGATTAAAACTTGAAGTGAAGGTTATAAAAAGAAAAGGGCCTATTGGCATTGGAGAAGCAATTGCAACAGTAGATGGGAAAATAGCAGCCAAGGGAGAATTAACCTTTGCTATTGTACGATAAGGATTTGGGGATTTGGGGCCAGGTTTCAAATCCTTATAGGTTGAGAAAATGAAATAAAATATTATAATAAAAGAATTAGAAGAATAGGGATTTGAAACCTGGCCCCAAATCCTAGAAAGGAATTAATAATGAATAAGATATTGATTGCAAATCGTGGTGAGATTGCTGTTCGTATTATTAGAGCGTGTAAAGAAATGAATATTAAAACGGTTGCTGTGTATTCAGAGGCTGATAAGGAGGCTTTGCATACTAAGCTTGCAGATGAGGCTATTTGTATAGGTCCTGCACCTTCACGGAAAAAGTTATTTGAATATTAAAAATATTATTGAAGCGGCATGTGTTACAAAAGCAGATAGTATACATCCAGGTTTTGGTTTTTTGTCTGAAAATTCTCAATTTGCAAAGATTTGTGAAGAGTCTAATATAAAGTTTATAGGGCCAACTTCTTCAGTAATTGAACTACTTGGTAATAAATCAAATGCTAAAGAATTGATGAAAAAAGCAGGGGTACCTGTTATACCAGGTTCAGATGGAAGTATAAAAGGTTTAAAAGATGCAATAGTTATGGCTAGAAAAATAGGCTATCCTGTAATGTTAAAGGCAGCTGCTGGTGGTGGCGGAAAAGGAATCAGAATAGTAAATTGTGAAGAAGAGCTTGAAAATAATTATAATATTGTAAAACAAGAAGCCAAAAACTCATTTAATGATGATGAAATATATATTGAGAAATTTATAAAAAATCCTAGGCATGTAGAAATACAAATTTTAGCTGATGAACATGGAAATATAGTTCACTTAGGTGAAAGAGATTGTTCGATACAAAGAAATAATCAAAAAATCATAGAAGAGACACCATCAACTGCAATAGATGAAAAGCTTAGAAATAAAATGGGAGAAGCGGCAGTTAAAGCAGCCAAAGTGGCTGATTATACAAGTTGTGGTACTGTTGAATTTTTAGTGGATAGCGATAAAAATTTTTATTTTATGGAAATGAATACAAGAATTCAAGTTGAACATCCTATTACAGAAATGCGTACAGGATTAGACATTGTAAAAAAACAAATAAAAATAGCAGCAGGAGAAAAGTTGAACTTAAAACAAAAAGATATTGAATTTAATGGATATTCAATTGAATGTAGAATAAATGCAGAAAATCCAAAGAAAAAATTTATGCCTTGCCCACGGAAAGATAACAGGACTTAACCTTCCAGGTGGCAATGGGATAAGAATTGATACTGCAGTATATGAAGGCTATACAATACCACCTACATATGACTCTATGATTGTTAAAATAATAGTACATGGAACAAATAGAAATGAGGCAATTGCTAAAATGAAAAGAGCATTAGAAGAATTGGTAATTGATGGTATAGATACAAATAGAGATTTTTTATTTGAAATTATAAGAAATCCAGATTTTATTAGAGGTGATTTTGATACTTCTTTTATAAAAAAGAAATTTAATATATAAATATATTAAAGATATTGTATTAAAAAAGAGGGATAGAACATGATTGTAGATAAAATAAAGAAAAGGGAGTTACCAGAAAAAAATAAAAAAACTAAAATAGATATACCTGTTGGAAAATGGGCTAAATGTGATAAGTGCAAAGAAATAATATATAAAGAAATATTAAGAGAAAATTTGAATATTTGTCCTAATTGTGGTCATTATTTTAGAATGCATATTAATAGAAGATTAAAATTAGTTGTTGATGAAGGTACATATAAAAAGTTTGATTTAAATATTGAAACAAATAATCCACTAGATATAGAAGATTATCCTAAAAAACTAAAAACTTTAAGAGAAAAAACAGGATTAGAAGAAGCAGTAGCTTGTGGAACAGCTAAAATCAAAGGTGAAAAAGTTGTAATATGTATAATGGATAGTGGATTTTTAATGGGGAGTATGGGACTTGTAGTTGGAGAAAAAATTACATATGCAATAGAACAAGCAATAGAGCAAAGGTTGCCACTTATAATATTTTCAGTTTCAGGTGGTGCAAGAATGCAAGAAGGAATTATTTCTTTAATGCAAATGGCAAAAACTACAGCAGCACTTACAAAATTAGATGAAGCAGGACTTTTGTATATTTCAGTGTTAACAGACCCTACTTATGGAGGAGTTACAGCATCATTTGCAAGCCTTGGAGATATCATTTTAGCAGAACCAGGAGCAATGATAGGATTTGCAGGACAAAGAGTTATAGAACAAACAATAGGAGAATCATTACCAGAAGGATTTCAAACAGCTGAATTCTTATTAGAACATGGATTTATAGATAAAATAGTTGAAAGAAAAGAATTGAAAGATACTTTATATAATTTAATTCAATTCCATAAAGGAGGCGAAAGCTAATGGCAAATGGTAAACTAACTGCATGGGGAAAAGTTGAAATAGCAAGAAACCCAAAAAGAAAAACATCATTAGACTATATAGAAGAAATATTTGACAATTTTATAGAGCTACATGGAGATAGAAACTTTAAAGATGACAAAGCAATAGTATGTGGACTAGGAAAAATAGAAAACCAAAATTACACAATAATAGCTCAGCAAAAAGGAAGAACAACAAAAGAAAATATAGAAAGAAATTTCGGAATGCCTAATCCAGAAAGCTATAGAAAAGCAGTAAGATTTATGAAACAAGCAGAAAAATTCAAAAGACCAGTAATTACATTTATAGATACAAAAGGAGCCTATCCAGGAATTGAAGCAGAAGAAAGAGGACAACGGAGAAGCAATCGCAAAATCAATGTTTGAAATGGCAAAACTAAAAGTACCAGTAATAGCAATTGTAATAGGAGAAGGCTCAAGTGGAGGAGCCTTAGCAATTGGAGTTGCAAACAAAGTAATTATGCTCGAAAATGCAATATATTCAATACTTTCACCAGAAGGATACAGTAGCATATTATGGAAAGACTCATCTAGATATAAAGAAGCAGCAGAAAAAATGAAATTAACAGCAAAAGACTTATATGACTTAAAAGTCATTGATAAAATAATAAAAGAACCTAAAGGTAATGAAGAAGAATCATTTAAAAAAACATCTAGAAATTTAAAGACAGAAATAAAATCAATAATTTCAGAAATGAAAAATAAAAACTCAGATAAAATAGTAGAAGAAAGATATAATAAATTTAGAATTATGGGATGATTTTCGGGACGGAGGAAAAAATCATCAAAAGGAGGATAAGAATGTTATTAAAAGATAAAAAAATATTAATAATGGGAATTAGAAATAAATGGAGTATTGCATTTGGAATTGCAAAATCTGCTTATGAAAATGGAGCTCAATTGATTTTTACATATATGGGAGAAGAAAATAAATCTAAAATAGAAGAATTAATAAAAGAATTTAAAGGAAGTAAGGCATATGTGTTGGATGGTGCTTCAGAAGACGAATTAGTAAAACAAGTATTTACTAAAATAAAAGAAGAAAATGGAAAAGTAGATGGCATAGTACATGCTATAGCACATGCAAATACAGAAGACCTACATAATGATTTTATTTACACAAGCAAAGAAGGATTTAGTCATGCAAATGATGTAAGTGCATATTCTTTTGTTTTAACTGCAAGAATGGCGAAAGAATTAGATATGCTAAATGAAAATGCTAGTTTAATTACATTAACATACTATGGATCTACTAAGGTATTAGAAGGGTACAATGTAATGGGAATTGCAAAAGCAGCATTAGAATCAAGTGTTAGGTATTTAGCAGAAAATTTAGGAAAAGAAGAAATAAGGGTAAATGCAGTATCAGCAGGTCCTATAAAAACATTATCTGCAAAAGGAATAAAGGATTTTAGCTCAATATTGGATGTTGTAGAAGAAAAAGCACCTTTACATAGAAATGTAACAACTACTCAAGTTGGAAATGTTGCAACATTTTTATTAAGTGATATGTCAGAAGCCATAACAGGTCAGGTAATATATGCAGATAGTGGATATAATATAATGGGAATTTAAATTAGACTAAAATCAAAAAATACATCTATATAAATTAATGAAACTGATGTAAGATAACATATTTGTTCTTATGTGAGTTTCATTTTTAGTTATAGTAGGAAATTTTTGCATAGGAAAAATAATTTAATAAATAGACATAAATAACGTTTTTATAAAATTAACAAAAATTAACAAAAACTATTGACACAAACTTGGTCTTAAATGATAAAATAAACATGAAAATATATAAATTTAATTTAT